>NZ_JACTAC010000006.1 GCF_014486675.1 Flavobacterium macrobrachii | reverse complement strand
AAAAAAAATTAATGTTACCGTTAAATCCTGTACCAATATCAAATGTTGTGTCTAAAGAACCATTTGAATTAAATTGTTTGATTCTTTTTAGGTCGATAGTACCTGGAACACCAATAATTATTTTATCATTAGGCAAAATTGCATTTGCTGCAAATCTACCATATGTATGTGGTGTTAGAGTTGTAAAATTGAATGTTGTATCAACACTACCATTGCTGTTCATTCTAAATATTCTGTAATTATTGTTTCCAAATGAATCTGAAATGAGTATAATTTTTCCACTATTATCCATTGACATATACAAATTTTTATTTTGATGAAAGTATAATGAAGAAGCCATTGTAAAGGTATCATCCAAAACACCGTTATCTAAAACACGGATAACTTTACTTTTATAAGTATCTACAAGTCCTAAAACTAAAATTTTTCCATCTGGTTGTAAGATAATCTTTGTGATACTTTGAAAAACAGTTAATGGTCCAAATGTAAATGTATTATCAAGTGTTCCATCTGCATTTAGTCGTAATAATTTTCGATTAGTATTATTGGTATAATAAACGGTTCCTGCTACTAAAATTTTACCGTCGGGTTGCAAAGCTATTGAAGTACATGAACCACGAGTTCCGTATGCATTTTCAGCAGACATACTGTTAAAGTTTGTATCGATACTTCCATCTAAATTGAGTCTAACTACTGCTCCTAATTTTATGCCATTAACAAATCGTCCATTCGAACCAATTATAATCTTACCATCGGGTTGAGCAAGTATTTCATTTGCTTGCAAATCATTTTCTAAAAAAGTATGCATTAAAACGTTGAAGGAAGTGTCTAAACTACCATCCTGATTTAATTGAACTATGCGATCTTTTGCAACTCCATTATAAGCTCTAAAGTCACCACCTATGATTATTTTTCCAGAATTAGTCTGAGTAATGCATTCTACAGAACCATTAAAACCTCGGCAAATATTATTGAAAGTTGGATTTTTTAATCCATTATTATCGATTCGAACCATATTATCAGTTGCAATATCATTATAAGTGTTGAAATGTCCAACCGCAATAATATCGTTTTCTGTTGTGTAATGCATTTTATTTATAAAGGTTTGATAAAGTCCTTCTGAATCAGTAGAGGCATTATCTAAACCGCCATAAAAAGAAGTGTCTAAAGTTCCAAATTCATCAAGTCTCAGAATATTATTTATAAAGATATTATTATACTTTTTAAAACTACCACTAATAACTATTTTACCATCGGCTTGAAGAATAGCTGACGTGACACCTTTGCGAATATTTTCAGAAGTACTGCTTATTGGTATTGTGATATTAAATCCTCTGGAGTTAAATGTAGGATCAATAGTACCGTCCAAATTAATTCGTGAAATATCTCTGTAGTTATTTTGCATTATTTTATCATATTTCCCAATGATGATTATTTTTCCATCTGGTTGAACTACAAAGTCATTAACAACGGTTCCTCCGCCACTCGAAGCAGGATTTAGATGAACTGTATTCAAAAAAGAAGAGTCTAAAGTTCCATCGTTGTTCAGTCTTTTAATACTTGAAAAAAATTGACTCGCAAGCATTATTTTTCCATTTGGTAACAACTTTATTTTCGAAATAGATATTTCACCTAACAAAGGATCTAGTGTGAATTCATTGTCAAGAGTTCCATCACTGTTTAGTAAAAACAATGAATTTTTATAAGTTCCGTTGTAACTTATTAAATCGCCACCAACCAAAATTTTTCCATCAGGTCTTATTTGAACGGAACTGGCAAATGGATAATTAGAATTAACATAGGTATTAATGCTACTACCTATGTTAAAGCTAGTATCTTTTGTTCCATCTGCATTTAATCTTACAATATATTTTGAGGAAGAATTATTAAATGTTGTAAAACTTCCAACTAAAATAATCTTTCCGTCGGGTTGAAGTACAATATCTTTTACTAATCCATTTAATTCTGTATCTAAATTAAACGTTGTATCTAATGTGTTGTCGAGGTTAATTCTTGTAATTTTAGAATAGTTTATATTTAAAAAATAGTTTTCAACTATTATTAATTTTTGGTCAGGTTGCAACACCGATAATGATGGTTTGTTTTCTACATAATATTTATTTGTAGGCAATATGTAAGGATTAAATGAAGCATCCTTTTCAAAATTTTGAGCCTGCAAAGAGAGGCTAAAAAGGAGTATAAAAAGTAGATTTTTTCTCATCTTTGAAATTTTCACAAATTTATAATTATTTCCATAGAAATAACATGTTAATTTTCAAATCTTTATAAGCAATTAAAAAAGTCACAGAAATCTATACTAAACATTACAATTAAGTGTAACAAATGAAAATTATTTTACTTTAAAAGTTTTTATAATGCAATTGAAAGTATTAGTTGTTTCTTGAACAAAATACCCTTAAAAACACAACTAGATTAATGATTTTGTTTTGCCGTTAAAATGTCCTTAAGATGACAATTTATTTTGGATTATTTCAAATATTCTTTTTTTTTCAATATAAATGCCTTTTGTGAATTCTACTTCAAAAGCACTTGTCGGAACAGTTACTAAATCCTACTTTGTCTATTTTCAAACTATGTCCAAACACTTTTTGTCACTTTTATTTTTCCTAATTGTAACAAATCATTTGTGATAGTTTTTTTGTCATATTTTGTTTGCGGAAGCTTTTTCGTTTTGATGCGAAAATGTAGAAGAATAGATTTTGTTATCAAATGAAGGTTCTCCAATCGTTGGCACTAACATAATATCGCCAGAAGTAGAAACTTCAGTTCCGTTCAAATGTTTATTTGAAAATCCGTAAATTGTTTTATCTGAATAATGATAACCCGAACAGCCATCACAATTCCTATCAATTCTAGTATCTGGAGAAAGTTGTACCATTCCAAATGGAGTAGTTGCGCCAGGATATGAATGTCCATGACCATCGGTTCCAATAAATGGATTGACGTTTTTGTGAAGATTTTGACAAAAAACGGAAATAGAAATCAGACAAAAAAAGTGGTGAGTTGTAGTTTCATCGGGTTGTTTGTAAACCAAAGTTACTAAAAGTGTTTAGTTAAGTTGTATTTCAACCAAAACCGGAAAATGATCGGAAGGAAATTTCAAATTTTTGGAATCGGTTAGCACAGCATATTTCACAACTTTAAACGGATTGTTTTTAGATAAAAAGATATAGTCGATACGTTTTTTTACTGGTTCAAAATATTGGAATGCATTGAAAGTTCCATTTGGACCAAATGGCTTTTGTTTACTAATATCATAACTATCGTCCATTTGTTTTTTTAATTCTGAAATTCGTTGTTCATTAGGTTCAGTATTGAAATCTCCTATTACAAAAACAGGTAGTTTTTTAGTGTTTACTTCTTTGATTTTAGAAAGGATTAATTGGATGGCATTTGTTCTCGCAAATTCGCCAATATGATCTAAATGAGCATTAAAAACCCAGAATGATTTTTTGGTTTTGTTGTCTTTCAGTAAAACATAAGTGCAAACTCGATTGAGTGCTGCATCCCAACCTTTTGATATCTTTTCAGGTGTTTCAGATAACCAAAAAGTTTTCTCCTGTACCATTTTAAATCGGTCTTTTTTGAAAAAAATGTTAGACGATTCACCTTTCCCAATTCCGTCACGACCAATTCCAACATAACTATATTCGGGCAAAGCCGAAGCAATATCGGTTACTTGATGTGGCAATGCTTCTTGAATACCAAAAACATCGGGTTCATAAAAATTGATTTGCGAAGCCCAAATATCTTTTCGGTTTGACCATTTATTTTCGCCATCAGATTCGAGATCTAAACGAATGTTATAAGTCACTAATTTTAGGTTTTGTGCGGAAGAAATTCCATTAAAAAACAATAATGCAAGGATTGAAAAGATGATTTTTTTCATTAAAATTTTAAAGTTGTTGTTTCTATTGTAAAGATAATGCATTTGATTTTATGAAATAAAAAACCCTGTTAAAGTTTCAAACTCTAACAGGGTTAGTTTATAAAAATTAATTTTTTATTTCAAACTCGCTTTCAAATATTCTCTGTTCATACGAGCTATATTTTCTAAAGAAATTCCTTTTGGACATTCCACTTCACAAGCTCCAGTATTGGTACAGTTACCAAATCCTTCTTCATCCATTTGTCGAACCATGTTTAAAACACGTTGAGTAGCTTCTACTTTTCCTTGTGGTAATAATGCATATTGTGAAACTTTTGCTCCAACGAATAACATTGCTGAACCGTTTTTACAAGTTGCTACACAAGCGCCGCAACCAATACATGCTGCAGCCATAAACGACTTGTCAGCATCTTCTTTTGGAATAGGTATTGCATTTGCATCCATAGTTCTGCCTGATGTATTAACCGATACAAAACCACCAGCTTGTTGAATTCTATCAAAAGCACTTCTGTCAACTACTAAATCTTTGACTACAGGAAATGCTTTACTTCTCCATGGTTCAATAAAAATAGTATCACCATCGTTGAATTTACGCATGTGTAATTGACATGTTGTTGTGCCAGTATCCGGTCCATGAGCACGACCGTTGATATAAAGCGAACACATCCCACAGATTCCTTCACGACAATCGTGGTCAAACGCTACTGGTTCTTTTTTGTCATTAATTAATTGCTCGTTCAATTGATCTAGCATTTCTAAAAATGAACTTGCTGTAGAAACATTATCTAATTTATAAGTTTCCATGCTACCTTTTGCTTTAGCATTTTTTTGACGCCAAATTTTAAGGTTTATATTTATATTTTTTGCTGAAGACATACTTTGTATTATTTATAATTTCTAGCTGCAATTTTGATAAACTCGTATTTTAATTCTTCTTTATTGAGAATTTCTTTGCTGATATCATAACCCATGTATTCCCAAGCGCTTACAAAAGAGAAGTTTTCGTCATCACGAAGTGTTTCTCCTTCAGAATCTTGATATTCTTCACGGAAATGTCCACCACAAGATTCGTTTCTTTGCAATGCATCCATTGCCATAAGCTGACCCAAATCGATAAAATCAGCAACACGAAGTGCTTTTTCTAATTCAGGATTCAATTCATCAGAACTTCCTGGAACTCTCACATCTTTATAGAATTCTTCTTTTAAAGCAGCAATTTCTTCAATTGCTTGTTTTAGTCCTTGTTCGTTACGCGCCATACCAACTTTATTCCACATAATCAATCCAAGGCGTTTGTGGAAATGATCAACCGATTTTGTTCCGTTGTTGTTTAAGAATTTATCGATAGTATTTTTGACATTGTTTTCGGCATCAATAAATTCTTGAGATTCTGTTGATATTTTACCTGTTCTAATTTCGTCTGCTAAATAATTTGAAACGGTGTATGGAAGAACAAAATATCCGTCGGCTAAACCTTGCATTAAAGCCGAAGCTCCAAGTCTGTTGGCACCGTGATCAGAGAAATTAGCTTCTCCAGCAACGAAACAACCAGGAATTGTTGATTGTAAGTTATAATCAACCCAAACTCCACCCATAGTATAGTGAACCGCTGGATAGATTTTCATTGGTGTTTCATATGGATTTTCGTCGGTGATTTTTTGGTACATTGTAAATAGGTTTCCATACTTTTCTTCCAACCATTGTTTTCCTAATTTTGTCACTTCTGCTGCTGAAGGATTGTGATTTCCTTTTGCGTAAGCAGCTTGACGACCTTTATTCTGAATTTCTGTTGAGAAATCTAAGTAAACACCTTCATTCGTGTCATTCGCTTCAATACCATGACCTGCGTCACATCTTTCTTTTGCAGCTCTTGAAGCTACATCACGCGGTACTAAGTTACCAAAAGCAGGATATCTTCTTTCTAAGAAATAATCTCTATCTTCTTCAGCAAGTTGTGTTGGTTTTAGTTTTCCTTCACGAATAGCTTCTGCATCTTCTTTCTTTTTTGGTACCCAAATACGACCTGAATTACGTAATGATTCTGACATCAAAGTTAATTTAGATTGATTTACACCATGAACAGGAATGCATGTTGGGTGAATTTGCACAAAACAAGGATTTGCAAATAAAGCTCCTTTCTTATGAATTTTCCATCCAGCAGTTACGTTGCTTCCCATGGCATTTGTAGAAAGGAAATATACATTTCCATAACCTCCAGTTGCAATAACAACAGCATGAGCCGAATGTCTTTCTAGTTCACCTGTAACTAAATTACGTGCAATGATTCCACGAGCTTTTCCATCAACTTTTACTAAGTCTAGCATTTCGTGACGGTTGAACATTTTTACTCTTCCTAAACCAATTTGCCTAGAAAGTGCAGAATAAGCACCTAATAATAATTGTTGACCGGTTTGTCCAGCAGCGTAAAAAGTACGTTGTACTTGTGTTCCACCAAACGAACGATTATCTAATAAACCACCATATTCACGGGCAAAAGGAACACCTTGAGCTACACATTGGTCGATAATATTTCCTGAAACTTCTGCTAAACGGTGAACGTTTGCTTCGCGCGCTCTATAATCACCACCTTTGATAGTATCGTAGAATAATCTATAAATACTATCGCCGTCATTTTGATAATTCTTTGCAGCATTAATTCCACCTTGAGCGGCAATTGAGTGCGCTCTTCTTGGAGAATCTTGGTAGCAAAATGCTTTAACATTGTAACCCATTTCGCCAAGTGAAGCAGCGGCCGAAGCTCCAGCTAAACCAGTTCCAACTACAATAATGTCAATTTTTGGTCGGTTGTTTGGCGCTACAAGTTTTAAATGATCTTTATAATCGGTCCATTTCTTTGAAATATGTCCTTCTGGTATTTTAGAATCTAACTTCATAATATTTTCTGATGTTGATTATTTTAGTATAAAGTGTATGTAAACTGGGATAATTGCAAACAATATCGGAACAATGATTGCAAATAATTTTCCAAATAATTTGATTTTTGGTATCCAAGTTGAACTATTTAGTCCAATAGATTGAAACGCACTTTGAAAACCATGCAGTAAGTGGAAAGCTAAAACTCCCATAGCAACCACATATAATATTGTAGCTATTAAACCGTATTTTGGATCTTTGAAAAATGCTACTGTAATCTTGTATAAATCTTTGTAACCTTCACCCACTTTTACATCGGCTTGCGTGTTATAAAATTCTGTTCTGTTTTTAATGTAAACTTGAGCACCACTTTTTGCAGCTTCTTCTTTGGTTTTTGCTACTTGAGATGTTGCCATGTAACCATCGTTTGTCATTAAATACAATTCTTGTTTTTGTCCCATAACTTCAACTGTTATAGTTTGCAAAGGAATGTTTTGATCAAAATGCATTTTTGCCCAAAAATTCACCATGTGAGTTACAATAAAAACTAAAATTAAAGTTCCTAAAACAGCCATATTTCTCGAGGAAAAACTACTGTTGGCACTTGGATTAGATTTTGCATAGCCAACTGGTCTTGCTTTTATGTTTTGATAGGTTAGTAAAAAACCATCTACTGCATGAAAAAGAATCGACAGATAAGTTACATAAGAGAGAATTTTTACAGCTGGGTTTGTAGTCATAAACAACGCATATTTATTGAAATTCAGTGCGTTATTTGGAACTAAAAGTTGGAGATTTCCAGCTAAATGTCCGGCTAAGAAAAGACATAAAAATAACCCAGTAAAAGCCATCCAATATTTCTTTGCTATTGATGACTTTAAAAGCGCAGATTTTGCCATAATTGTATATAATTTATTTTTATAAAAAGACACACAAAAATAGAGTTAATTGAACACAACTACAACCTTTTCGCGCTAATTTATAATGATTTTAAAATGCATTTAACTTTTGTTGACTTTCAATCAGTTAAATCGTTTATTTTGTTCAAAAATGTTAAACACTTTTTTTGTTTAAAAGGTTTTTGTCACATCTTCATCAATTACTAATATAAAATCAGCCTTGTTTAAATGTTCTTTTTCTAGTTTTGATGTATCTTTTTGCTCAACTGTTGCAATGGTTAGTATTTTTAAATCCGATTTGGATTTTTTTAAATACCAATAAATCCCTTCAAAATTATCGCTGTGATACGTTCCATTATAATGTAGAAAAACCGCATTTGGTAGAAGATTTTTGATTATAAAATGTGCCATTGTTGCATCTTTTATTGCTTGTGCTTTGGGCATATTTGGACTGGTATGTTCGCCCATCATTTTCATCATTCCAGCATAACCCGGCAAATTAGCGTCATATTCCATTGGCAGCGGAACAATCCAAGCTTTTTCTTCTTCGGGTAATTTCTCTAATTCTTCAATTCCTCTTTTAAAAACGGTTGAAGCATATCTTCTTGGAATATTGGTAGCAATAAAAGGTAATTTATTTTCTTTGGCAAAATCAACTAACGGCTTGTAATCGGTTTTATGGTTGCTCCAAAGTCGCGCTGTGGAATCCAACTTTGTATCGTTTATTTCTCCGTTTAAATATTGATCAAGTTGTTTTTGATTGTCGGTTTCGAGCATTTCGGCACCAAGAACTAACTGCTTTTTTTCGGATAAATCTTTAGTCAACTCTAATTGCAACCAATGTACAATCGAATTATTATGATATTCACCAAACAGAACAACCTCAGCATTTTCGGAGTTTTTTAGAAGTTTAGCATAGGTTGTTTTCTTTCCCTTTTTGTCAAATAATTGATATGGTGATTTGTCTTGACCATTTACTGTAACAGTCAACAATAAACTTAGGAGAAAAATTATTGGTTTCATTTGAATTTCTTTAGAGTGTAATGCTTAATTTTGAACTTTACAATAATAATCATTTCAAAATGAAATCGCAACTATATAAGTTTTTATAAAAAAGCCATTAAAAAAGTGATATCATATTTGACCTCTAATACATAATATTTTCAAACATGAAATACCATCAAATAGACCGTGATTTGTTTATAAAAAACAGAGCGAAATTCACGGCACAAATGAAACCTAATAGCGTTGCCGTTTTTAATTCAAACGATATTTACCCTGTTTCTGCCGATTCTACTTTACCATTTGCGCAACATCGTGATATTTTTTATTTGTCTGGCGTTGATCAAGAAGAAAGTATTTTGTTGCTTTTTCCTGATGCGCCATACGAGCATTTGAAAGAGATTCTATTCTTAAAAGAAACCAACGAACACATCGCAATTTGGGAAGGCGAGAAGCTCACTAAAGAAAGAGCTTTTGAAGTTGCTGGAATTAAAACCGTGATTTGGTTGCAAGATTTTCATAAAACGTTAAAAGAAATCATGGCGTATGCCGAAACGATTTACATCAACACTAACGAACATTATCGCGCATCGATTGAAACCGAAACTCGTGAAGCACGTTTTGTAAAATGGTGGAAAGAAAATTATCCAGCACATAAAGTAGAAAAGTCAAATCCTATTTTGCAACGTCTTCGGTCGATAAAAGAAAGCGAAGAAATTGATTTAATTCAAAAAGCGTGTAATATTACCGAGAAAGGTTATCGCAGAGTGTTGAATTTTGTAAAACCAAACGTAATGGAATACGAAATCGAAGCCGAATTTGCTCACGAATTCTTAAGAAATCGTTCCAAAGGTTTTGCTTACACGCCAATTATTGCTTCGGGAAATAATGCGAACGTGTTACATTATATCGAAAACAACCAACAATGCAAAGCAGGCGATTTGATTTTGCTTGACGTTGGTGCCGAATATGCAAATTATTCTAGTGACATGACGCGAATGGTTCCAGTTTCTGGACGTTTCTCTGACAGACAAAAAGAAGTGTATAATGCGGTTTTGAATGTGAAAAACGAAGCGACTAAAATGTTAGTTCCAGGAACTTTATGGAAACAATATCATCTTGAAGTTGGTAAAATCATGACTTCGGAACTTTTAGGTTTGGGATTGATTGACAAAGCTGATGTTCAAAACGAAAATCCAGATTGGCCAGCATACAAAAAATATTTCATGCACGGAACGTCGCATCATTTAGGTTTGGATACGCACGATTACGGATTATTGCACGAACCAATGCAAGCGAATATGGTTTTCACTGTTGAACCAGGAATTTACATCCCAGCTGAAGGTTTCGGAATTCGTATTGAAGACGATATGGTCATTCAAGAAAAAGGCGAAGCGTTCAACTTAATGCGCAATATTCCTATTGAAGTGGAGGAAATTGAAGCGATAATGAATTCTTAATTTAGAAAAAAGAGAATAGAATATAGAAAATAGACGGTTTGCGAAAGTGAGCCGTTTTTTTTGTTCAAACTTATCTAAACTCAAACTTGTCATTCCGTAGGAATCTAAAAAGTTACTCAAAGCACATCAAAGTTTGTGAAAAAATAATTCGTGATTTTACAGTTAAAATCTACTTTTGCAACTATGAAAACCACAATCTACAAAAACACCAAAATTGCTTTTACTGACCAAGGAAAAGGAACAACAATTGTGCTGTTGCATGGTTTTTTGGAAAATCAAGCGATGTGGAAAGCCTTTGTTCCTGAACTTTCAAAAAAACATCGCGTTATAACTATTGATTTATTAGGTCATGGCGAAACGGAATGTTTGGGATATGTGCATACTATGGAAGATCAAGCCGATATGGTTCATCACGTTTTGCACGAATTAAAAATCAGAAAAGCGGTTTTCGCTGGGCACTCCATGGGCGGTTATATTGCTTTGGCTTTCGCCGAATTGTATCCAGATAATGTAAAAGGTTTGTTTTTGTTAAATTCTACTTCGCGAGCTGATAGTGATGAACGAAAAATAAATCGCGACCGAGCTATTGTTGCCGTAAAACAGAATTACACCAATTTTGTTCGAATGAGTATCGCCAATCTTTTTAGTGAAAACAATCGAGAAAGATTAGGAGAACAAATCGAAAAAGTAAAACTTGAAGCCTTAAAAACACCTTTGCAAGGAATTGTTGCCGCTTTAGAAGGCATGAAAATCCGAAAAGACCGCGAAGTAATTTTGCATTTTGCGCCTTATCCGATGCAATTGGTTTTAGGCAAAAATGATGGTGTTTTAAATTATGATGATAATCTTGGTCAAATTGAAAATACCAAAGTGGAACTTATTACTTTTCCTGATGGACACATGTCGCATATTGAAAATCAAGAAGAATTATTGAAGGTTTTTTTGCGTTTTTTGAAAAGGGTTTAACCACAAAAGGCACAAAAGAAAACAAAAGTTTTTATTGATAATTTAGTCTTCTAAATTTCTAAAATACTCGTTGACCAAAGTCATTTGTCCTTCTTTATATAAATTTACAGAATTGAAATTATATAAAATACCTTTTGGAGCTTCAAGCAATTTCATATAAGTTAATAATTGTGCTTGATGAATAGGCGCAAAATCATCAACAGTTTTAAGTTCTAAAACAATACAGTTTTCAATAAATAAATCACATCTCAAATTAGTATCTACATCCAAACCTTTGAAATTAATTGGAACTAATAATTCAGAGGTAAAGGAAATTCCTCTACTATCCAATTCCTTCTTTAGGCATTTATGATAAATGCTTTCAAGCAAACCTGGACCAAGAAATTTGTGAACCACAATTGCAGCACCGTTTATTTGATAAGTCAAATCTTTTAAATATGATTTTGTCAAAGCCATTTAAATTTTCTTAACGATTATTATATCTTGTTATAATTCTAAAATAAATACTTATGTCTTCTTTTGTGTCTTTTGTGGTTAAATTTTCTCCTCAAAAGCTACATTTTCACTCAAAATCTGATTTAGTAAAACCACAATTTCTTCAATGTAATTCTCCATAATTTCTGGTGAAATAACGTCAAAGCTTTCTTTTTCGAGTTTAAAATTAAAGGGTAAAAATCCAGATTTTAAATTTTTAAACGAAATAATTCCGGCTTCGATATCTAATCCTTTTGCTTCTTCTTCATACATGAATGCATACGCTAGAATTTGAATGATTTTGTCGTTTTTGATGTCTTCCGTCAAGCCAGTCCAGTCTTTTAGCGTAACACTTTTTTGTTCCACTTTACCCGTTTTGTAATCGATAATTCGAATTCTTCCGTTTCGGTTTTCAATTCGATCTACATTCCCAGCAATGGTTACAGCAAAAGGCAATTTTGGATGTTCAAGCGTTCGTGACAATGGTTTTTCTAAAGCAATTAACTGAATTTCGTCACCGTTTTGAATAGCTTCTAACTCCATTTTTAAGAAATTCAACACATTTCGTTTGGCAACTTCAAAGGCGAGAAGATTTCTTCCTTTTTTGATTTCGCCTTCTTTGTAAACCAATTTGAATTGCTTCAACACTTCATCATCAATATTTTTGATGCAAATTTTTATATCGTTTTCAATTAAAATCTTTCCAATAAAAGGTTTGTACAATTCTTCTAAAGTGCCGTGAATAATAGTTCCAAGCGTATTGACTGCAATATTTTCTTCTACTTCGTCGGTTTCAGAAATTCTCAAAATTCGCTGAAAATAAAACTGTATCGGATTTCGAATATAGGTTGTCAAGGCTGACGGTGAAAATCCTTTTTCGGCAATTTCTCTCAGTCGGTTGAGAATGCTTTCGGTTTTTTCGATAACAATCGGTTCATAAGCAACATTGGGAACATTTGGATTATAAAAATCAAAAGTCAACTGGTGATTTGGTCGTTTTTCAACTTCTAGTTGTGTAATGAAACGACTTTTTTCGCCTGCATCAAATCCTTCGCTATCTGAATTGTAAATCAAATAAACATTTTTTGCACGTTGTAATAAATGATAAAAATGATAGGTGTAAATCGCATCTTTTTCTTTGAAAGTAGGCAAACCATATTCACGTTTCACATCATAAGGAATAAACGAATTGGTGCTTTTTCCTGCTGGAAATTTACCTTCATTAACCGATGTAATTATGACAGTTTCAAAATCGAGCACACGACTTTCCAAAACGCCCATAATTTGTAAGCCATTCAAAGGTTCGCCTTCAAATGACACTTCTGCCAAATCGATAATCTGTTTGTAAATTGCATGTAGCGTTTTGATATTATCAATTTTTTGATGTTCACTAAAATAGGAAATCATTTTATTGATGATTTTGAAGATGGAAAAAACAAACGCGTTGGTAATTTTTTCTTCGGAAACTTCCGGATTTGGGTCTAAACTTAAATTGGCTTTTACTTTGAGTAAAATTTGAGACAAATTCTCTAAACCTGTAACCGAATTGGTATCCCATTTTTGAAATAATAAGCTGAAAAGTTCGTTTTCAAACGGATATAATTCTTTCAGTTTTTTATGGGAAATAAACGTAAAATTATTACGATTGATAGTATTGACAACGACATCAGCTTTGCAATACGGTTCAATCAACGGATGTGTTAAAACATCCAACACGTCTTTGTAATACATCACATAATTGGTTGCATTTCGCTCAAAAGCATTTACATGTAGCTTAAAAAGTTTGGCAATCAACAACTGTGCAGGATTATTTTTGCTGGTAAAACCCATCGTAATGTTCAACGCATCAATTTCAGCTGGAAGCGAATGTAAAACAGGCAATAAAAGGTTTTCTTCACCAAGAACTAGGGCAACATTTTGAAGATTGGAATTGTTGTTGTCAATGTGTTTTTTTATAATATCGCCAGCAATTTTTGCTTGACCGATCGATTTTGAAGTTCCAATGACTTGGATGTTTTTTTCTGCTGAATACTCATTAGAAATCCATTCATACGGATTGGTTTTATAGTAACTCCAACTCGATTTAAAACGTCTTTGAAATAAACCTGCATCATGAAATGTGTCGTGAAGCAAAGTTTCGTCGATATCCCAATAAATTTTGGCTTTTCCTAAAGCGAGCAAATGTTGAATAATCTTTTCTTCGGCTTGATTGAGTGCATTAAAACCAGCGAAAATAAAGTGGTTAGAATTTTTTTCAGAGAAATGATTGAGATTTTCAACTGCTTCACGATAAATTAATCCTTGGTAACCAATTCCTTTATTTGACAAATAGATATAAAGTGAATGGTAATATTCGGGTAATTTTTTCCAAAAGGCTAGATAATTGTCAATCAGTTCAGTTCTTTTATTAATGTCAACCGACCAATGTTCGATTTCTTTGATGTTTTCAAGATATTTCAAAATTTTATTAGGTTCGAGTAAATACCTATCGATTTCATTAAAATCTTGTAAAAGTGTTTTTGCCCAGTTGGCAAAAGTTTCAAAAGGTTCTTGCTTGTTTTTTTCTGTAATGGAAAGATAAACTTCATAGAATTCAAATAATACTTCCACTGAGTCAATACTCCGAATTCCTGCAATATCTTGAACAAATTCTTCAATGCTTATAATTTCTGGAGCAAAAACGTTGGTTGAAACTTGTTTTTTCAATTCATCCAATAAAAAGACTTTGGCTCTTTTGTTTGGTAAAATGATAGTTACCTCCGAAAGTTTTTCGGAATAGTTTTTTAAAACCTCTTGTGCTAATTGAAAAAGAAAGGTTGGTTTTGACATTGTATAAAAATAAAAAAAACGCCTCGAATTTCGAGGCGTTTTTACAAAATATTTTGGAAGAAATTATTTTACTAATTTCACTTCAACTCTTCTGTTATTAGCTTTACCAGCTTTTGTTTTGTTTGTATCAATTGGTTTAGATTCACCGAAACCAGCTGAAGTTAATCTTGAAGAAGCAATTCCTTTTTCGATTAAGTAATTTTTAACTGCAGCAGCTCTGTTTTCAGACAAAGTTTGGTTAGTAGCATCTTTACCATCGCTATCAGTGTGACCTTCGATAGAGAAATTAGAATTTGGATATTCTTTCAAGATAGCTGTAATAGCTTCTAAAACTGGGTAAGTTTGTTGTTGGAAAGAAGCTTTACCAGAGTCAAACAAGATAGTTTTAGCATAATCGTTTAATCTTTTAACAACTTCGTCAGATACTTCTGGACAACCATTGTTTGCTGCTGTACCTTTAACATCTGGACATTTGTCGTCTTTATCAAGAACACCATCACTGTCTCTATCTGGCCATGGACATCCTCCGTTTTCTTTTGGACCTTTAACTTCTGGACATTTATCGTTTTTGTCAGCAATTCCATCACCGTCAGCATCTGGACAACCGTTCAATGATTTTGGACCAGCAACTTCTGGACAAGCATCATCTTTATCAGCAATTCCGTCACCGTCTGTATCAGGACAACCGTTCATTTCAACTGAACCAGCAACATCTGGACAAGAATCTTTACTATCCTCGATTCCGTCACCGTCAGTATCAGGACAACCGTTGAATTGCTTTAAACCAGCAACTTCTGGACAAGCATCATCTTTGTCATAAATTCCGTCACCATCAGTATCTTTACCGCCAAATTTGAAAGTAAGACCTGCAAAGTGTTGTACGTGAGAAGCAATATCCACATCTGGAGTTCTTGTGTCATCGAATGAATGTTTGTAAGTTGCACGGTAAGATAAACCTACGTTTTCAGCAAACCAAAAGGTTAAACCTAAACCACCATTAACAGTACCAGCTGATGCATCGCCCATCCAAGTGTAACCTCCACCAATGTGAGCAGATGGATCAATAACTTTTGAACCAATTAGGTTCATAAAGCTATAGTTGATAACTCCATCAACACCATAGTAGCTTAAATCTCCAGGATTAACTACTGTATAATCTGCATCTCCAACTCTAGGAAGAACAAACTTTTTTATTTTGTTGATAGATCCTGTAACACCAAAAGAGAAATTACTTCCTACGTATTTAGATACGTTAATATAAGATACAGATGGAAGAATGTTCCAGTGATCTTTAGCGTTAAAAAATTCAGAGAACTGGTCTTCTAATTTAGTAGCAGCACTAAACCTAGTGTCAACTCCGTTCACACCAAATGAGATTGCCCATGGGTTGTTGCTATCTTGAGCTTGAGAACTTAGTCCAGCTAACAATGCCACAGCAACAAATAATTTGTTAAGATGTTTCATACTTAATTTGATTAGATTATAATAATTATAATGATGCAAAAGTAATACCTTATAACATAATATCAAAATGATATTGTTAAAATATGCTTAATTAGATGATATTAAGTGATTTTCCAACTTCTGTAAATGAATTAATTGCCTTATCTAAATGCTCTTTTGAATGACCAGCTGATAATTGAACTCTAATTCTTGCTTTCTCTTTTGGAACCACTGGGAAAAAGAATCCAATTACATAAATTCCTTTTTTCAGTAATTCATCCGCCATTATTTGTGATAATTTGGCATCGTATAACATTACTGGAACGATTGCAGAATCACCATCAATGATGTCAAAACCAGCTTTTTTCATGCCTTCTTTAAAATAATTAGTATTCCATTCTAGCTTGTCGCGAAGTGATGTGTCTTTTTCTAATAATTCAAAAACTTTGATTGAAGCACCAACAATGGCTGGAGCTAACGAATTTGAAAACAAATAAGGTCTCGAACGCTGACGCAAAATTTCGATGATTTCTTTTTTTGCTGTAGTATATCCGCCCATTGCGCCGCCAAGTGCTTTTCCTAATGTTCCAGTGATAATGTCAACTCTTCCCATTACGTTTTTGGCTTCCAAAGTTCCTTTTCCTGTGGCACCAATAAATCCTGCAGCGTGACATTCGTCAACCATAACTAAAGCATCATACTTATCGGCTAAATCGCAAATTTTGTCCAATGGCGCAACCAAACCATCCATTGAAAAAACACCATCAGTTACGATAAGTTTAAAACGATGTCCAGCTTCAACGGCTTTTTTCAATTGATTTTCCAAATCGTCCATGTTGTTGTTTTCATAACGATAACGTGCTGCTTTACACAAACGAACGCCGTCAATAATAGAAGCGTGATTCAAACTATCTGAAATAATGCAATCTTCTTCGCTCAGTAATGGTTCAAAAACACCACCATTGGCATCAAATGCTGCTGCGTATAGAATTGTATCTTCTGTTCCATAGAAATCTGCGATTTTTTGTTCTAAAGTTTTGTGAATGTCTTGCGTTCCACAAATGAATCGCACCGACGACATGCCAAAACCATGCGAATCCAAAGCATCTTTTGCGGCTTGAACCACTTCGGGATGTGATGATAATCCTAAATAATTATTGGCACAAAAGTTTAAAACCGTTTCGCCATTAACTGTTATTTCTGCACCTTGAGGCGAATTGATAACGCGTTCTTTTTTGAAAATACCATTGTTTTCAATGGTTTTTAATTCGTTTTGTAGGTGTTGTTGAATTTTTCCGTACATATTTTTTGTTTGTAGTTTAGTTTCAGTTTACAAATTTACCACTTCCAACGTTTCGCCAATATAAACCAACGCTTTTTTCGTCACACGATAGTTCATTTTTTCGATAGCATTTAGATAATTCTCCAATTGTTTGGTATATTTCGCTTGATGTGAACCAGTTTTATAATCTAATAAATAAATTTCTTTGGTTGTTGTTAAAACCATTCGGTCGGGTTTTATCAAATTTCCTTCTTTTTGAATGATGGTTTTTTCGTTTAGAACTATATTTTCTTCGGCAAAAAAATCAATCAAATCGGGATGACTTATTATGGCGATAATGGTTTTTTCTACAGTTTCTCGCTGCGAAGCGATAATCAATCCGTTTTCAATGGCTTTAGTTAATGCTAAATCTACATCGTTTTTGGTTTTTACAAACGACAGAATTTCGTGCAAAATAGTTCCATATTCAATGGCTTTTTGTTGGGTTGTGTTCCACATTAAGCTCTCGCGTTGGGCAATTTTGATATTTTTTGGATTTAAAATCTCGGTTAATTGAGGAATTGTTTTTGGTGTTTCTGTACTTGCTTTTTTAGAAGATAATTTTGTACTGTTTCCAAATTCGTAGTCCAGTTTATTTTCGTCAAATAGGTTTTGGCTACTCAAAAAAGTAATAAAAAACGACGCCATATTTTTTGGATATTCACCAGTCGATTTACTGATGTTTTGCATTTGCGAAATCACATGCAATTGCTCCTCAGCTCTAGTTAGCGCAACATATAAAATATTAATATCGTCTAATAAATCTTCTTGTTTTTTTTGATTATAAACCTTTGATGCATCTTTACCAAAACCTTCTACTTTACTACTTTTATCGACCAAAACTTTGGGCAAACCAATGGTTTTTTCATCGGCGTTTATCCATATTTTTTCTTTTGGACCTTTGCTGTAATCTTCTTCGGCAAAAGGAAAAATTACCACTGGGAATTCCAATCCTTTTGATTTATGAATAGTCATAATTCGAATAGCATCGTTACCTTCGGGCGAAGGAATGCTGAGTTTTTCTTTTTGGGTTTCCCAATAATTCAGAAAATCCGAAATTCCAGCTTGGTTTTTTAAATCGCGTTCCAAAACAACATCCAAGAAATATTGAACATAAGCGTTTCTTTTTTCGATAGAAATGGCTTTGGAAATAATCAACTCAACGGCTTCATACAATGATTTTTTTCGAATGTTGGCAAATGAAATTTCGAAATCATAATCAAAAAGCCATTTTTGAAAATCGGCTTCTTCTTTTTGTTCCATTCCGCTCGAAATAAAGTCGTGAACGGCAATTTTTGATGTGTGTTTTTTTGCCAAATAATACAAAAAATGCGCTTTGGCTTCTAAATCGCTTTTATTTTTTAGATAATTAAGAAAATGAACGATAAACTGAACTTCTGACGATGAACCGAGCAGCAAACTTTCAGAAGATAAAATCGGAATGTCATTTTCCGTTAAAAAATTAGCAATCGCAGTTCCTTGATTTTTCTTTCTAGTAAGAATGACAATGTCTTTATTGGCAAAACCGTTGGATTTTACTTCTTCAATGGTTTTTAAAGTGGCTTCGAGGAATAAATCTTCTTTCTCGACTTTTTCATCTTCCCAATTATCAGTGTTTTTTTCGTTTTTTGGCAAAAAAGAAATCGAAACATAACCACCATTTTTGTCGTTCGTTTTTTGATGACTGTGATTGGCATACAAATCTTTGTAGTCTTCGTTTTCAAATTCATTGGATAAAAATTTAAAAAAATCGTTATTGAATTCGATGATTTGCGAATAACTTCGGTAATTTCGTTCCAGAGAAAACAGCTTTTTATCTGGATTTGCAAATGGATTTTTGTCTTTGCTGAGTTCGATAAACTGTTCTGCTTTTCCGCCACGCCAACGATAAATCGACTGTTTTGGATCGCCAACTAGAAGCAACGAACCTCGTTCGCCGTTTAAATCTTCGCTTGAAAGAGCATTGTCAATAAGTGGAATTAAATTTTGCCATTGCATTTCCGACGTATCTTGAAATTCGTCAATGAAAAAATGACGGTATTTTTCACCCAAACGTTCATAAATAAATGGCGCAGGCTGATTTTGAATTTGTTCGTTGATTAATTTATTGAATTCTGAAATTGAAAGAATATTTTGTTCTTTTTGAATTTTGGTTAATTCGTTGCTCAAGGTGTTCAACAACGAAAGTGGCGTAATATTTTTTAGAAAAGCTTCGTAGAAATTTTTCTTCTCAAATTTCGCGTAAATCGTTGCCAAAATCGCTAACAAATTAGGAACTATGCTTTCAATTTGAGCACTATCTTTAGCCGTTTTGTTGATTTTGATGTCTTCGGCTTCGTGATAAGTTTTATTATTTGGATTGAACTTTTTTTCTTGAATGCTGATCAAATGTTTTGGAAAATAACCACCAGAAAACGATTTCATATCAATGCCATTGCTTTCAATTAAAGCTAAGGCTTCGATGGCTAAATTGACGCATTCATTTTCAATTTCATCAGATAATGCATTTAATTTGTTTTTGATAATTGTAAAATCTTCAATTTTTTTATTTTGAAAATGCGTGATTTCTTCACGATTGTTTTCGTTTAAAATCAACTTTCCAGTTTCCATAATTTCTCGAGAAACATCCCAAGATTTGTCGTCATCCGTTTTTTCCATTGTGAAATCTACTAGTAAATTGGTCAGCGTTTCATCGTTTCCAGCTTCGGCAATAATCGCATCTACAGCTTCATTTAGAAGGTTTTCGGTGTCGAGCGAAACATCAAAAGTTATTGGTAAATTCAAATCGTGTGCAAATGCGCGAATAACTTTATGCGTAAATTTATCAATGGTCGAAATGTCAAATGACGCATAATTATGTATCAAGTTTTTGATGATATTTTTGGCTTTTTCAGTTATTGTTGCCAAACTTAAACCAGTTTCCAATTGAATATTTTGCATCAATTGAACTGCTTTTTCCGAAGGATTTTCTTTGGCAAATTCCGAAAGACTTTCTACCACGCGACTTTTCATTTCGTGAACCGCTTTGTTGGTAAACGTAATGGCGAGAATGTTTCGATAGGCATCGGGTTTTTTGGACAAGAGAATAATTTTGAGGTATTCTTTTACCAAAGTATAGGTTTTTCCAGAACCTGCAGATGCGTCGTAGATGGAGAAAGCGGTTTTTTGCATTATTTATTTTTATTTTAACCCTGTTAGGGTTCGAAACCCTAACTGGGTTTTGTTATCATGTAAACAAAATTCAATTTACTGTCTTCGCCATAATATTCTACTTCAAATTCATCAACTTTGACGGCGCCAATTTTTTCGATGGCTTTTTGGGAACGAATGTTAAATGCACCAATGTGAAAATAAACTTTGTCCACATATTCAAAAGCATGATCTAACATTAGTTTCTTCAATGATTTGTTGTAATCATTTCCCCAAAATTTTCGTCCGATGAATGTATAACCAATTAATACCGAAGTCTCGGTAGAATTTTCATCTTCATTGTAATCATAAAAACGACTGCTTCCAACAACTTCGTTGGTTTTACTGTCACGAATTAAAAAAGCGCCACCAGAAAGCATTGCTCCTTCAAAAAAATTCTGAAAAACAGCACGTTGATAACGCAGTTTGTTTGGATGTTGTTCCCAAAGTAGTTCATCATTGGCAACAGCATATAATTCTTCAAAATCATTTTCCTGCAAAGGGAAAAGTGAAATTAAATTGTTTTTCAGATGATTGGGCTGCAAATCAAACATTCTGCGATAGTTTTTATTTATGCTACTAAAGTAAGTATTTAATCCTTTATTAAGAAAAAGGAATTTTTCTATGCGTAGTTTTGTGCGATAAAAAAATGCTTTTTGAAAAGAAATGAAATTATAATAGTGGCGTTAATGGCGTTACTGAATTTTACCCATATTCTCGATTTTATGATTATGATGCCATTGGGAAATATTTTGATGCCCAAATGGAGTTTAACCACGTCAGAGTTTGCTGTTATTGTTTCGAGTTATTCGTTGTCGGCTTTTGTGAGTAGTTTTTGTGCCATTTTCTTTGCTGATAAATTTGATAGAAAAAAACTTTTATTGTTTGCTTACTCTGGATTTTTGCTAGGAACGTTTGCCTGTGCTTTTGCTTTTGGAACTTATTCGATGATAGTGGCACGAATTGTAACCGGAATTTTCGGTGGATTGATTAGCGCTCAGATTTTGAGCATCATTGCCGATGTTATTCCGTATGAACGTCGAGGTCGAGCAATGGGATTGTTGATGGGCGGATTTGCGTTGGCTTCGGTTATTGGTGTTCCGTTTGGATTGTATTTAGCCAATACGTATGATTGGCATTATCCGTTTTTGGTAGTTGCTATTTTCGGCGTATTGTTGTTGCCATTTTTATTCAAATTTGTTCCGAATGTCAATTCGCATTTGGAAAATCCGATAAAATTAAAAGAACGAATTTCCAATTTTTATGATATTTTCAGTAATAAAGCTCAAGTTACAGCGTTGATTTTTAGTTTTTCATTGATAACCGGACATTTTATTATCGTTCCGTTGATTAATCCCTATTTAGTTTATAATGTTGGCGTACCTCAAGAATATACACCGTTAATTTATTTGGTTGGTGGAATTTGTTCGCTGATTTCGGCACAAATTATTGGCAAATTAGCAGATAGTTTTGGCAAACGAATAGTTTTTGTTTGGGCAGCTTTAATTTCTATAGTATTTGTGGTTTTGATAACAAATATGCCACATTGGCAATTGTTTATTGTATTAGGAATTTTTGGATTTTGGTTTAGTTCCTCAACTGGAAGAACGGTTCCAGGACAAGCCATGATTACACAAGCGGTAACAAGTCAAACACGTGGAAGTTTTATGAGTTTGAATTCTTGCGTACAATCGCTCGGAACCGGATTTGCTTCGTTGTTGAGTGGTTGGATTACGTATAGTGATGCCAAGTTTGCGATTCATAATTACAATTATTTGGGATATATCAGCGTTGTATTGATACTTTCCTGCGTAATGATTTCTTATCGATTAGAGCGAAAATTGCAGCAAATAGAAATATAAGATACTTTAATAATTTTATAACTTAAAACAATTTATAATTCTTAAATTTGAAAATCGAATATTAATTTTAAAAAAATACTAATTATGGCTTTTGAATTACCACAATTACCTTATGCATACGATGCATTAGAACCACATATTGATGCAAGAACGATGGAAATTCATCATTCAAAACATCATAATGCTTATACAACCAATCTAAATGCAGCGATTGCTGGAACTGATTTGGAAGGATTAACCATTGAAAACATCTTAATCAATTTGGATATGAAAAACGCTGCGGTTAGAAATAATGGTGGTGGTTTTTACAATCACAATTTATTTTGGAGAGTGATGGCACCAAACGGTGGCGGATTACCAACAGGCGAATTATTGGAAGCGATTGAAAGAGACTTCAAATCGTTTGACGAATTTAAAGCGCAGTTTGCTAAAGCTGGTGCAACTCGTTTTGGTTCAGGTTGGGCTTGGCTATGTGTTCACAAAGGTGGAAAACTAGAAGTTTGTTCAACAGCAAATCAAGACAATCCATTAATGCCAGATACGGCTTGTGGTGGTTTTCCAATTTTAGGAATGGATGTTTGGGAACATGCTTACTATCTAAACTATCAAAACCGTCGTCCTGATTATATAGAAGCATTCTTTAATGTAATTAACTGGACAGAAGTTGCAAGGTTATATGCTACTGAAAAATAAGAGAGATTTTTTTCTTTTTCAAAAACCGATTGTGAAAGCAGTCGGTTTTTTTGTGATTGGTATAAAATGAAACAGGCGGAATTGCTTCCACCTGTTTGCCCCAAATCTACCATAAACTTAACCTACACTAAATACTATGGTATGGCAAATCTAATAACAACTTATTGAATTTCATCATATTTTTTGAAAAAAATAAAAAAAAATAGGAAAAATTATAAAAAACCATGGAATTTAGTTTTTTTGTAAGGGTGAAAAAATAAAAAAGGAGAAATTTTACTTTCTCCTTTTTTGCCCCAAATCTACCATAAACTTAACCTACTAATGCTATGGTTCAACAAATATATAGTGTCTAGATTTCTAATAACAAATAATTTAGACCAAATGCATCAAAAATCGTTTAAGTTCAAGATATGTTAAATCTTTAATAGGAACGAGTGTTTTTGCCTTCATAAAAATTAATAAAAGCCTTGTTAACAACTCGGTTTCCACCAGATGTAGGATAATTTCCAGTAAAGTACCAATCGCCTAAATTCTTAGGACATGCTAGATGCAAATCATCAACTGTTTGGAAGATAATTTTTACTTCAGCTTTAATATCATCTGGATGAAGCATTTCGGCAATTTTATTCGAAATTTCGGTATCGGTGAAAGGGTTGTATATTTCCTTGACGAAGTTAATTACTTCTGTATCTTTCAGATTTTCTTGTGATTTACATTTTTTGTAAACATCATCGATAATGTTGGTCATTTTTCGCTCCTTTAAAAGCTCGATTGCTGCCTGAAAAGCAATAAAACCTTCCAAGGTTGACATATCAATACCATAACAATCAGGATAACGAATTTGTGGTGCAGAAGAAACGACTACGATACGTTTTGGATTTAATCTGTCCATCATTCTAAGGATACTTTTCTTTAACGTAGTTCCACGAACGATACTATCATCAATGATAACCAAATTATCTGACGGTTGAATTACACCATATGTAACGTCATAAACATGAGCAACTAAATCATCACGGTTGGCATCATCGGTAATAAAAGTTCTCAATTTTGCATCTTTGATGGCTATTTTTTCGGTTCTTATTTTTACTGAAAGAATTTCTTCTAATTTTTCTTTGGTTAATGTTTTTCGGTTATCCAAAATGAATTTGTTTTTTCTTTGGTTTAGAAAATCATTGGCAGCTTCAATCATTCCGTAGAAAGAAGTTTCGGCTGTATTTGGAATGTATGAGAAAACAGTATTATCCGTATCGCTTTCAATAGCATGGAGAACCGCTGGAAGAATTAGTTTTCCTAGTTTCTTTCGTTCCTGATAAATTTCAGCATCGCTACCGCGAGAAAAATAAATTCGTTCAAATGAGCATGCTTTTTTTTCTGTTGGCGTATTGATTTCTTCTTCGGAAACTGTCGCATTTTTCTTGATGATTAACGCATTTCCAGGTTTTAATTCTTGAATTTTTTCAAAAGAGACATTAAAAACGGTTTGAATAACTGGTCTTTCTGAAGCTACAACAACTACTTCGTCATCTTCATAAAAATAGGTTGGTCGAATTCCTGCTGGATCACGAAGCACAAATGAGTCGCCATGACCTAACAATCCTGCCATAGCATAACCGCCATCCCAACCGCGAGAAGCACGTTTTAATACTCGAACTAGATTGAGTTTTTCGGCAATAACTGGCGAAGCGTCTCTCTTAGATAAACCCTTGTTTTTGCATTCTTGGTACAAATCGGTTACTTCGTCGTCAAGGAAATGTCCAATTTTTTCCATTACGGTAACGGTATCGGCCATTTCTTTTGGATGTTGACCTAATTCTACTAAACTATTGAAAAGCTCCGTTACGTTGGTCATATTAAAATTCCCAGCTACGATGAGGTTTCGGTGCATCCAATTATTTTGACGCAGAAATGGATGAACACTTTCAATATTATTTTTGCCAAAAGTTCCATAACGAACGTGTCCAAGAAATAACTCGCCAATATAAGGAATGTTGTCTTTTTGAAGTTTTACATTGTCGTTGTATTCGGGATGTAAAGTTAGTTCTTCGTTAATGCGTTCGTTTATTTGGGCAAAAATATCTTGAATGGGTTGTGATTTGTTAGAACGAACTCGACTGATGTATCTTTCGCCTGGTTCAACATCAAATTTTATAGAAGCAAAACCAGCGCCATCTTGACCACGGTTGTGCTGCTTTTCCATGAGTAAATACATTTTTTGTATGCCATAGAAAGCCGAACCATATTTTTCTTTGTAGAATTCTAATGGTTTCTTTAATCGAAGTAGTGCAATGCCACATTCGTGTTTAATTGCGTCGCTCATAGTTGTTGTGTTGTTGTAAGTAGTTTGTATGTTATATTTTAAAACAAAAATGCCCCGAAATATCGAGGCATAAAGTTATTGTAATTCTATTTCAAATTGTGTTAAAGCTTTGAATTGTTTCAAACGCTCGTTCACTTCTTCTTTGGTTAGCGACAGCATTCTTTCGGTTCCGAATTTCTCTACACAAAAAGAAGCTAAGTTAGAACCTTGTATAATTGCGGTTTTCATTGTCTCAAAAGAAATATCTCCTTGTTGGGTGATGAAACCTGCAAATCCACCAGCAAATGTATCACCTGCACCAGTTGGATCGAATACATCGGCCAAAGGTAATGCTGGAGCGAAGAAAATATGTTCGTTGTGGAAAATCAATGCACCGTGTTCACCTTTTTTGATTACAACATATTTTGGTCCCATCGAGTGGATTTTAGCTGCTGCTTTCACCAATGAATATTCTCCAGAAAGTTGGCGCGCTTCTTCATCGTTAATGGTGATTACATCAACACGTTGGATTACTTCTAATAATTCAGGTAATGCACAATCCATCCAAAAGTTCATAGTATCCAATACAACAAGCTTTGGTTTTTGTGTCATTTGGTTTAAAACACCCGTTTGAACAATAGGATGAAGATTTCCTAACATTACAACATCGGCATTTTTGAAGTTTTCTGGAACAATTGGGTTGAAATCTGCCAATACGTTTAGCTCAGTGGCTAAAGTATCTCTCGAATTCATATCGTTATGGTAACGTCCACTCCAAAAGAAAGTTTTTCCGCCTTTTACGATTTCCAAACCAGAAACATCAATATTTCTTGCGGTTAATAAATCAATATATTCTTGAGGAAAATCATCTCCAACTACAGAAACAATTGCGGATTGCAGATTGAAATGGGAAGCAGATAATCCAATGAATGTTCCTGCGCCGCCAAGAATTTTATCAGTCTTTCCGAAAGGTGTTTCAATAGCGTCAAAAGCTACTGTTCCGACTATTAATAGTTTGTTCATTATTTGCGTTTCAAATTAAAGGTGCAAAGATAAACTTTAGTTTAGAAGTTTAAAAGTTTATAGGTTTAAAAGTTTTTAAAAGGAATTTATTAGATTTGAAATCCAAAGAAATTAAAATGTCTAATCTTTCATCGTTAGCCGAAATTCAAAAAAAGCTAGAATACTATTGTGTTTATCAGGACAGATGTCATCAAGAAGTAAAGCAAAAGTTGTTTGAACTTGGTGTTAATTCAAGTGACATGGATTTGATTGTGGTGCATTTGATTGAGCATAATTTTCTTAACGAAGAACGTTTTGCTCGAAGTTTTGCAAGAGGTAAACATCGCATCAAGTTTTGGGGTTTGAAACGAATTAAAAACGAATTGAGGGCTCGAAATATTTCTTCGGCTAACATTAAATTAGGTTTAGCAGAAATTAGTAGTGAAGAATATCAAGCTACATTTGAAACCATTGCTGAACGAATTTGGAATTCCATTTTAGAACGAAATGTTTTGAAAAAGCGTAAAAAATTTTGCGATTACTTACTACGAAAAGGTTGGGAAAGCGAAATGATTTATCAGAAAATGAGAGAATTTGAAAATTTAAAATAAATAAAATGTTTTTTACTTAATAGTTTAACAAAATCTACAGTAACTTTTGATCTTCTTTTTCATAAAAAGCATCCACCGATAAATTAGGTAATCCCGAAGCCATAACTGCCAACTGGTCACAGCGTTCGTTTTGCGGATGATTGTTATGTCCTTTAATCCATTTAAAATCAACTTGGTGTTTGCGGTATATTTTAAGAAATCTCATCCATAAATCGGGATTTTTTTTACCATTAAAATTTTTCTTTTCCCAGCCAAAAACCCATTTTTTTTCAACAGCATCAACAACATACTTAGAGTCCGAAATAACCAAAACTTTCATTTTTGGATTTTTTATTTTTTCTAAACCAACAATTACAGCTAATAATTCCATCCTATTATTAGTTGTATGTCTGAAACCTTCGTAGAATTCTTTTTTATAATTTGTTCCAACTAATTCCATAACCACGCCATAACCGCCGTTTCCGGGATTTCCTTTGGCTGCGCCGTCTGTATAAATGTGGATTTGATGGGGCATTCGTTATTTGGTAAAGTGTATACTTTGAAAAATTTCATCAAAGAGTTTTGAATTGTCTTCTTTTCCAACTTGTTCAATAAAATTTAGTGAAACGTAATAACCATTTAGGAGTATGTAATAACTGTTACTAACAATTTCGTATTCATTACCATTATTTTTCATAGTGAATTGCACTGCAAATTTCAAAGCATCTTTTCCTGAAACTTTTCCTGCGATCGGTTTTTCGATAAATCTAAAATTATCTAATACTTTCATAGCATCTTTTGTAGACAACTCAGTTTCTTTCTTAAAACTTTCAATGGTTTTACTTTGTGTTACCATAGTTCTAACCTTGATTGTCGGAATAATTCCCGCGACTTTTTTTGGATTATACTTAGTATAAGTGACAAGCTGTTTTGAATTGGTTTTTAGCAATTCTTGTAATTGCTCATCGGTTAAATCATATTCTTCTAAATTTTTTAATATTTCTTCATTTTTCATTTCATACCATCCTTCAGGAGAGTTCATTGAAAAACCCATTTTAGTCAACTCAAATCTTTCTTGACATATTGCTTTACAGAAAGACAAAAACATACAAATTAACAGTATTTTTTTCATGATAATAATTGATTTATGATTTGTGGAAAGTAAAGATATTCTAATTTATGAATTTCACTAGCTATTTCCTCAGCTGTTGTACAGTTTTGAATATTCACTTTGTGTTGGGAAATAAATTCACCTTCGTCATAGTCTTCGTTTACAAAATGGATGGTAATTCCGGTTTCTTTCTCGTTATTTTCCAAAACTGCGTTGTGAACATTCATTCCATACATACCTTTTCCGCCATAGTTGGGTAGAAGTGCAGGATGGATATTGATTATTTTATTTGGATATTTTTTTATAATGTGTTCCGGAAATTTAAGTAAAAAACCTGCTAAAACAATTAGATCAGGTTGAAGCGAATTTATTTTTTCAAGAACTAATCCTTCATTAAGTTCGGATTTGTTGAAGATAACTGAAAAAATGTTGTGTTTTTTTGCTCTGTCTAAAACTTTGGCATGTAGATTGTTAGTAAAGATACCGACTACGCTTATAGTATCGTTGTTTTTGAAATACTGAATGATATTCTCAACATTGGAACCGTTTCCAGAGGCAAACAGAACTATTTTTTTCATTTGTTCATTGTTTTTACAGCACAAAAAAAAGAATATTTAATAGATTTTAAATCATAATAGTGTAAGATTTTAAAATTAATTTTTTACTTTCGTAGTCATATTTAATAACAAAAAGGTTGTCATCAAATAAAGTTTTTTATTTTTGCCAACAATTAAAATTAAAAATTTAGAAATTATGTCAGACATTGCATCAAGAGTTAAAGCGATTATCGTAGACAAATTAGGCGTTGACGAAAACGAAGTTGTAACAGAAGCAAGCTTCACAAACGATTTAGGAGCAGATTCATTAGACACTGTTGAGCTTATCATGGAGTTCGAAAAAGAATTTGATATTCAAATTCCAGACGACCAAGCAGAAAATATCGCTACAGTAGGTCAAGCTATTTCTTACATCGAAGAAGCAAAAAAATAATAATTCTACAATACCCGTAAATTTTATTTGCGGGTATTTATTATTTTAAAGAATCAAAAAAAGATTGATTTCAATCTAAAATATAAAAACCCATGTCTCTTTAATGCTTAAATTTGAAGAATTCATGGGTTTGTTTGTAAAAAAAGATTACTAAAAAAAAGAATATGGCATTAAAGCGAGTTGTTGTCACAGGTTTAGGTGCATTAACACCAATAGGAAATTCTATTGAAGAATATTGGGATGGACTAGTAAATGGAAGAAGTGGTGCTGCACCAATAACTTATTACGATACTGAAAAACATAAAACAAAATTTGCCTGTGAAGTTAAAAACTTCAATATTGAAGATTACATTGATCGCAAAGAAGCTCGCCGAATGGACAAATTTGCTCAATATGCAATAGCAGCTAGCGAAGAAGCCATTAAAGACGCTGGAATTACTGAAACCAATGTCAACAAACAACGCGTAGGTGTTATTTGGGGTGCAGGAATTGGCGGATTAGAAACTTTCCAAGATGAAGTAATGAGCTATGCTAAAGGCGATGGAACACCACGCTTCAACCCTTTCTTTATTCCAAAAATGATTGCCGATATTGCTCCTGCTCATATTTCGATGAGAAACGGATTTATGGGGCCAAATTATACAACCGTTTCCGCATGTGCTTCATCAGCTAATGCTTTAATCGATGCATTCAATTACATCCGATTAGGAATGTGTGACGTTATTATTTCTGGTGGCTCAGAAGCTGCTGTTACCATTGCAGGAATGGGCGGATTTAACTCAATGCAAGCCTTGTCAACAAGAAACGAAAGTCCAGAAACTGCTTCAAGACCATTTGATGCTACTCGTGATGGATTTGTTCTTGGCGAAGGTGCTGGCGCATTAGTTTTGGAAGAATATGAACATGCAAAAGCGCGTGGAGCAAAAATATATTGCGAAGTTGGCGGTGGCGGAATGTCATCGGATGCATATCATTTAACAGCACCACATCCAGAAGGAATTGGTGTAATTGCAGTGATGCAAAATTGTTTAAACGATGCTGGAATGAAACCAGAAGATGTTGATCACATCAATACACATGGAACTTCAACACCACTTGGCGATGTTGCCGAATTGAAAGCAATTAGCGCAGTTTTTGGCCATCACGCTAAAACACTAAACATCAATTCTACCAAATCAATGACAGGACATTTACTTGGTGCTGCTGGTGCAATTGAAGCGATTGCTTCAATTTTAGCCATGAAACACGGAATTGTTCCACCAACCATCAATCACGAAGTGGTTGATGAAAACATTGATCCAAATTTGAATTTGACTTTGAATAAAGCACAAAAGAGAGACGTAAAAGTTGCTATGAGCAATACTTTTGGTTTTGGCGGACACAACGCATGTGTACTTTTCAAAAAATTGGAAGCCTAATCTTCAGATGAAAAGAATTATCAAAAAAATATTTCCTAAATCCCGTTCAAATGAGGACGGGATTTTTTTTGGAAAAATTGAAAAAATCATAGGTTTTAAACCTGTAACCTTACTTTATTATCAAAAAGCGTTTACGCATCGTTCTGCCAATCGATCTGATGACAGTGGGAATCCATTAAACTATGAGCGATTAGAATTTCTTGGCGATGCCATGTTAAGTTCTGTAATTGCTGCACATCTATACAACAAAGTACCAGCAGGCGATGAAGGTTATTTAACCAAAATGCGCTCAAAAATCGTCAGTCGTGAACATTTAAACGAACTAGGAAGAGATTTGAATTTAGTTGCTATGGTTGATAGTAAAGTTCCCGTTAGTAATTTTGGAGAAAACATTCACGGAAATATTTTTGAAGCCTTGGTTGGCGCTATTTTCTTAGACAAAGGTTATGTTTTTTGCGAAAAATTCATCAATAAAAAAGTGATAATTCCTTATGTTGACATTGCAAAACTTGAAGGCAAAGTAATAAGTTACAAAAGTCTTTTAATAGAATGGTGTCAAAAAGAAAAACGAACGTTTCATTACGAAGTATTTGATGATAACGGAAATGATGGACAACGATTTTTTGGTGTAAAATTATCTATTGACGACAAAGTTGTAGCAAAAGCACGAGCAACATCAAAGAAAAAAGCCGAAGAAATAGCTTCCAAAAGAGCTTATTTTGCATTTCAAGAAAAAATTAACACAAAATAATCAGAATTCTTTAAAAACTATATCGTTTTCGTTCATAAAATTACGTTAATCATCAATTCTAGTGGCAAAACCTATCTTCAGAAATAGTATATTTACAACTTATTCGAGACTGAAATGGCCGTTTATAAATTGCTTAGCGAAGAATATGATGAAATAGATTATCAATTGATAGCTATACATACTACTTTAGAAGACTATCGATTGGCCTATTTTATCAATAAAAATTTACCCGTTTTGTTTTCTAAAAGCAAAAACGATGTAAGTATAAAAAGCAATGCTATTGAAACACAGTTTTCAAGGTTTGTATATGAAGATGAAAACAAAGATGTTACTTGGAACTTAGTTCAAAATAAAAACGACTATTCTCAGGAAGATTTTGCCATAAATACAGGTTTATTTACCGATAGTAAAACTAAAATTTCAACCAAAATTTATCTCATTCCCGAATATAAAAAAGTAGATTATTTTTTGAAAATTGAAAATAATTTATCTACTTCTGAAATTGAAAATACGATTTCAGTCTTAAAAAAAATAAACAAAATCAGTACGGTTTATACCGTTTCTGTTGACAATATAAAATCAAAAGATAATTTAATTTTTTAAAAAATGCCGACTAGAAAAAAAACAAAAATAGTAGCCACACTTGGTCCGGCTTGTAGTTCAAAAGAAGTCATTAAAGACATGATTGATGCAGGAGTAAATGTGTTTCGTATTAATTTTTCGCATGCCGATTATACCGATGTTAAAGAAAGAATAGATATCATCCGAGAATTGAACGATGAATTTGGATATAATACAGCAATATTAGCCGATTTACAAGGTCCAAAACTTCGTGTTGGCGTTATGAAAGAAGATGTAGTTGTTAATCCAGGCGATATCATTACGTTTCAAACTGCCGAAGATGTTCCCGGAACCAAAGAACGTGTCTACATGAACTATTTGTCGTTTCCAAAAGATGTAAATCCTGGAGAACGAATTTTATTAGATGATGGAAAACTTATTTTTGAAGCGATAGAAACCAACGGTTCAACCGAAGTAGTTTGTAAAGTAATTCAAGGCGGACCATTAAAATCTAAAAAAGGTGTTAACTTACCTCAAACTAAAGTTTCACTTCCAGCTTTGACCAAAAAAGACATTAAAGATGCACTTTTTGCTATTGAACAAAAAGTAGATTGGATTGCGCTTTCATTTGTTAGAACTCCAAAAGACTTAGAAGAACTTCAAGATTTAATTGCAAAACATTCTGACCATAAAATTCCAATTGTAGCCAAAATCGAAAAACCAGAAGCCGTAGAAAATATTGATAAAATCGTTGCTTTTTGCGACGGATTGATGGTTGCTCGTGGCGATTTAGGAGTTGAAATTCCAGCGCATGAAGTTCCGTTAATTCAAAAGAAATTAATCCACAGAGCAAAAACGGCAAGAATTCCAGTAATTGTTGCTACGCAAATGATGGAAACGATGATTACCAGCTTAACGCCAACACGTGCAGAAGTAAATGACGTTGCTAACTCCGTTATGGATGGTGCTGATGCGGTAATGCTCTCGGGAGAAACATCGGTTGGAAATTATCCGGTTCAGGTTATTGAAAAAATGACACAAATCATTGAAGCTGTTGAAGACTCACCGCTTATTCAAGTGCCACAAACACCTCCAAACGTAAGAACAAAACGTTTTATCACAAAATCTATTTGTTACCATGCCGCCTTGATGGCAAATGAAATTAAAGCAAAAGCTATTTCTACATTAACAAATAGTGGTTATACAGCGTTCCAAATTTCGGCTTGGCGACCACAAGCACACGTTTTGGTTTATACTTCAAACAAACGAATTCTAACTCAGTTGAATTTACTTTGGGGTGTTAATGCTTTTTATTACGATAAATTTGTAAGTACTGACGATACTGTTGATGATATCAATCATATTGCCAAAGAAAACGGATTTGTTCAAAAAGGCGATATGCTTGTTAACCTTGCTGCAATGCCAGTAGTTGACAAAGGAATGGTTAATACGTTAAGAATTTCGGAAATTGAATAAAAAAAACTATTTTTGAAATGCTAAAAACATAAAACTATGAATTCAAACAATCCATTTTTTAAGAGCAAAGCTTTTAACAACACTTCTCGTGCTGATGAAGCTGTTCACCAAGCTACTGTAATTGATTATAATGATACAATGTCTGTATCAGGAACCATCAATAAAAGTTTCATAATGTTGTTACTTTTGATTGCAAGCGCAGCCATTACTTGGATGATGACATTTAATGGATACAATCCAATTGTTTTGACTATTGGCGGAGCAATTGTTGGATTTGTTTTGGTATTAATTTCAGTTTTTAAACCACAATATTCGCCTTATTTAGCTCCAGGTTATGCCGTTTTTGAAGGATTATTTATTGGTGGAATTTCCGCTATTTTCGAAGTAATGTATCCAGGAATTGTAATCCAAGCCGTGAGTTGTACCTTTGTAACTTTTATAGTTTGTTTTGGATTATATAAATATGGAGTTGTAAAAGTAAATGAGCGTTTTCGTTCCGTAGTTGTTGCGGCTACTTTGGCTATTGCAACTTACTATTTGATTTCGTGGTTGTTATCAATGTTTACAAGCTTTGTTCCTGTTCATCACGGTAATTCATTAATTAGCATTGGAATTAGTGTTTTTGTAATTGTAATTGCTGCACTAAATTTATTTTTAGATTTTGATCAAATTGAAAAAGGAGCTGAACAAAAACTACCAAAATATATGGAATGGTTTGGCGCAATGGGATTAATGATTACACTAGTTTGGTTGTATATCGAATTCCTAAGATTATTATCAAAAATATCTAGCAGAGATTAATTTTAGATAAAAAAAACGTTTCAAATTTTTGAAACGTTTTTTTTTGTCGTTAAGCTGCAATTTTTTCAAAAGCTATAAAGTTTTTTAATTTACCAGTTTTGTCAAAAATTGGATAACCTTTTATGTGACATTTATATAAAGATCCGTCTTTACAGTAATTAATAATCGTTTTATTAAATGAACGTTGTTCTTTAATTGCTATACTTATTTCTTTTGATGTATCTGAATTTGTCAGTTTACCTTGGAACATTTTTGGGTTTTTACCTATTACTTCGTTTGGCTTGTAGCCATTCATTTCCTCTATGTTTTTAGAGGCAAAAACAATTTTTAAATGGTTATCTGTTACAACTATTACAGTGTCATTTGACAATTCTTGTTGAAAATTCCAGTTGATATTCCAGTCATTTTTTTTAGCAATTTCATTCAAATTTGCAACATCGGGAAATATTGATTTAAGTGAATCAAAAAACATTAAGTAGAAATCCCAACTAATTAATGGGAACTGTTTTGCGGATAGACTGTTTTGATATTTATCAAAAGCCAATTCATATTCCTTAAATTCAATCATAATTTTTGATTTTTTACAAAATTAAAAGGATATTTTAAAAATATGAATTAAAATCAAAGTTTAACCTTTGTTCAACTTTTTATCAAAACTCAAATTTCAACTGTACCACAACCGTTTTCTTTTCTTCGGTGTTTAAGTTGTTTAACGAAATTCCTAGTAATCGAACGGATTCTTTCATTTTGTGTTGGTACAATAATTCTTTTGCGGTTTCAAATAGTAAACCTTTGTCCGCAATGAAATAGGGAAGTGTTTTGCTTCGGGTTTGTAGGGTAAAATCGCTGTATTTTATCTTTAAGGTAATTGTTTTTCCTGAAATGTTATAGCGTTTTAGTCGTTTTTCGAGTTCATTTGCAATGCGTTGTAGTTTTTCTTCCATGAAAATCTCCGAAGTTAAATTTTCATTAAATGTATGTTCTGCTGCGACTGATTTGGCTATTCGGTTGGGTTTTACAGCGCTGTTGTGAATACCGCGAACTATATTATAGTAATGTAAACCGCTTTTGCTGAAATGTTCTTCGAGAAAAGCAGCCGATTTTGATTTTAAATCTTTTCCAGTAAAAATTCCCAATTGATACATTCGCTCAGCGGTAACTTTACCAACTCCATAGAATTTCTTAATATCAAGATTTTCAAGAAAAGCTTCAACTTCCTCAGGATTTACTGTTTTTTGACCATTAGGTTTGTTGTAATCGCTGGCAATTTTGGCTACAAATTTATTCACCGAAATTCCTGCCGAAGCTGTTAGACCAACTTCTTCAAATATTCGTTTTCTAATTTCTTGCGCAATTAAAGTGGCACTTGGATTTCCTTTTTTGTTCTGGGTAACATCAAGATAAGCTTCATCTAGCGAAAGTGGTTCGACCAAATCGGTATAATCGTGAAAAATTTTTCTAATTTTTTTCGAAATTTCTTTATAGCGGTCAAATCGTGGACGAACGAAAATCAAATCGGGACAATTTCGCTTGGCTTGAATGCCACTCATAGCGGAACGAACGCCAAATTTTCGTGCTTCATAACTCGCTGCCGAAACTACGCCACGTGTTTCGCTTCCGCCAACGGCCAATGGTTTTCCTTTCAATTCTGGATTATCCATTTGTTCTACAGAAGCATAAAAAGCATCCATATCGACGTGTATTATTTTTCTTAGAACAACTTCGGTTTCCATAATTATTTGTCTTTCACTGGAAAAAAGAATGCCGATGGACGTGTTTTAAAATATGCCCAAGTCGATTTACGTAGTAATCCCAATTCCGAAAGTGGAATGTTTCTTGAGCGAAAAGCCAATCCTAGTGAAAGTAAAAAACTAACGATAAAATTCATAAAACCAATTATGCCAATACCAATAATACTCCAAAATATGGTCCAAAAATCCACAAAGAAATTGGCACCATATAAACCAAGCGCAAAGTTTCCACTGGCAAAAGTAATGTGGCGAATATCAATATTTAATCCTAAGAAAATTCCAATCGAAGCTGTGCTGCCAAGAAAAACGCCAAACCAACCATTAGAAACAAATCCTGCCCAATTATTTTCAAACCAATTCGCGATTTTTTCGGTTTTCTTTTTACCAAAATTTTGCTTCAAAAGCGGATGTTCTTTAATACGAAAATACACTTGATTGTGTTTGTTTTTATTGGAAACATTCCCGGAAATAATTCCCGATAGAAAAAGAAAAACGCCTGCAATTGCTGCGTGAAAAACAGCTGCCGAACTAATTGGCGACAAATCATTGAGCAATTTTGCCGATTTTTCAAATGCAATATTATAATCGAAAACATAATCAATTAGCCAAATACCAAGTAATGAAACAGGAAAAGCCATGAAAACATTGCCTACAAAAGCAATAAACTGCGAACGAAATAATCGGGCAAAAAGTTGGGCAAACGAGCTGTGTTTGTTTTCGTTTTTGCTTTGTTTTTTCAAGCCACTTTCCAAGGCTTTAATCAACGTTGCTGCAGTCATTGCGGGTTGTTTAGTAGCCAAAGTATAACCCAGTAAATAAATCGTAATAAAACCTATCGAATAATTTAAACTGTAATAAAGTGCATGACCAAAAGCACTGGTATCAATTTTTGAAAGCAATGTTTTAATGATACAAAGCAGTCCTACGATAAAACCGCCACCAACGGCAGCTTTCAACATCGAAAAATATTCCGATTTGCTTTCCGTGATGTAATGTTCGCCTGTTTTTGCAGTATGTTGTGTGATTTCATACGAAATTAGTTGCGTACTTTCATTAATCAATTGGCGAACATTATTTTTATGACAATTGTATTTAATAAGTCGTAAAGCCAGATGAATGGTGTTGTTTTTTTTGTCAATTTCGGAGTTGATTACTAGCGAAGAAAGTAAGACTTTAATTCGGTGTAATTGTTGTCTAATGCGAAGTAAACTTTGATTTACTTTTAACGAAATTCCAAATTTTGAACTGTTGCCAAACGCTTTGTCTACATATTCTTCACATTGTTTATGTAGAATAAGTAGTTGTTTGTAATTCAAATCATCCGAAGCTACAAAGTGATTTTCGCCTTCTTTAATTTTCTTTTTGACGCTATGAAATTCGTTTTCAAATGCTACAAATGGACTTTCTAAATCGTCATATTCGGGTACCATTTTTATGACATCGTTTTCCATTGCTCGACCGCTCATTCGCTGTGAAATTAAACTCATAGCGTTCATCACTTCGGATAAAACAGATTTTTCTGAAACTGTGTTGTATATCGTTTCAAATTCAACAACGTCAAAGAATTTTTGCAATTCTTCAAATGGAATTTTGGTTATCCAAATAGGATCGGAGCTTTTGAAAAATACTTGATTGAGTACAAATTCAAGCGTATCTTTTTCGGGTTGAAACGGAAGTAATTTGTCTGAAATTCGTTTTTTTACTTCATACATAAAATCTGAATCTCTCAAAATTCCGCTATCCGAAAGCATTCGGCTGAATTTTCTTTTTTGCAACACATCTGCAAGATAATTTTTTAAAATTTCTTTATGTTCTTTGTTTTCTGCTAAATAATGAAGTAATGGTTCAATAGAAACAGTTGTTTTTTCTTTTGGATTTTTTGGTCGAAAAAAATCAACCAAAACAATAAGAAAAAGTAGTTGGTCGCTTGATTGATATCCATTTTCAGTAAAGAAATGTTGGAACAAAGCTTCTATTGAAGAAAACTTTTTTTTATGATTGCGTATGTTCATTTAGAAGTTTTTGCTGCTGTGATTGTTGTAAAAATACAATTTTTCAAAATATATTTTCTTAACTTGCTCCTAATTATCAAAAAAAATTATGGTAGAAATTGAACGCAAGTTTTTAGTGATTTCGGATGTATTTATTGACGAATCTTTTGCCCAAAAAAGAATTGTTCAAGCCTATTTGAGTTCGGTTCCCGAAAGAACAGTTCGCATTAGAATTAAAGCAGACAAAGGTTTTATTACCATTAAAGGCAAAAGTAACGATAGCGGAACGACGCGACTGGAATGGGAAAAAGAAATTAGTTTACCCGAAGCCGATTCCCTTTTGTCTATTTGCGAAAGCGGGATGATTGATAAAGTTCGTTACGAAGTAAAGGTTGGAAACCACGTTATTGAAGTTGATGTTTTTTCGAAAGAAAACGAAGGTTTAATCTTAGCCGAAATCGAACTTCAGTCCGAAAACGAAATCTTTCAAAAACCGACTTGGCTGGGCGAAGAAGTTACCAATGATGAACGATTTTACAATGCTTATTTGAGTAAAAAACCTTTTAAAACTTGGTAATTACTTTTTTTCTTCGACAACTTCTAGCGTTACAAAAACAACTCCTGATTTTTTATTATCGGCAATTTCCATAAAAGCCTTTTTAGTCAAATCAATTTCACGAGCTTTTGAAAACGGTCCGCGATCGGTTATTTCAACAATGACAAATTTCCCGTTGACTTCATTGGTTACTTTAACTTTTGTTCCAAAAGGTAGTTTTTTGTGTGCTGCAGTGTAACCATTGTTGTCAAATTTTTTGCCGCTTGCCGTTCTTTTACCGTGAAATTTTTGATGATAATAAGATGCATGAGCTTTTTTCTTCAACAGTTTAAAATTAACATCTAATAAAGCATTGCTTGTGCTGTCAATTTCCTTTACAATATTTTTTAATTTAATTTTTGAAGTATCAACCTTTGTAGAAGAAACTGTTTTTAGTTGGTCTTTGTTTTCTTTGATCTCTTTATTGTCAACTGTTTTTGTTGTATGTTCTTTAGCTTTCTCTTTTGTTTGCGCTTTTTTTTCCTGAGCAGAAATGGTCAAGAATGAAAGGCAAGAGAGTAGTATGATTAAATTTTTTGGTGTCATAAATCATTTTTTTAAAGTGAAAAGATACTTTACAAAAACTGTACCTTAGATAAAAAAAGTCCTTTTCAGGACTTTAAAAATTTGTTATTTTAACCATAAATTCCAAGGCAATCGACTTAAAATCAAGAGTAAACCAAAACCGTAAAAAATAGCAATTGATTTGAATTTTGTTGTACTATTTTCGGCTTTTTTATGTTTTGACCAACCAATTGTGATTAAAACAATCGCAATAATATTGATTAGCGGATGTTCTAACGAAGTTAACCTTAGAGCTGCATCTTTCATTTGCCCGAAAGAGTACAGTCCAAGTGGAGAAATGAAGTATAAAATAAATCCAACCAAAAGTTGAATATGAGTTGCAATTAGTCCGAAAAGAGCAATTTTTCTGTCTTTTGCTGTAAAATCTTTTTTTGAAGTCATTCCTAAGAATGAATTTATTACTGCTAAAATTAATAAAAGTAGTGCTAAATATGCCCAGCCTGAATGGAATTTTTGAACGAATGTATACATAAATTATTTTTTAAGATTAACAAATATAACGAAAAGGCATAAAAAAACGACAAACTTAGTTGCCGTTTTTTTGGATTTATGAATTTTTTAAAAAATGTTTGAGCAAAAATTCTGTAGAAGAATCATGTTGATTTACTGATTTTGAATTGATTTCGTCCAAAATAGAATTGGCTAATTGTTTTCCTAATTCGACTCCCCATTGATCATAACTAAAAATGTTCCAAATTACACCTTGAACAAAGATTTTGTGTTCGTATAAAGCCACTAATGAACCTAATGATTTTGGCGTAAGCTTGTCAATTAGAAATGTATTGGTTGGTTTATTTCCGCTGAAAACTTTGAAAGGCAAAAGAAAAGCTGCTTTTTCGCCAGTAACTTTTTGTTTTTCAAATTCGGCTTTTACTTGCGCTTCGGTTTTTCCGTTTAGCAACGCTTCGGTTTGTGCAAAAAAGTTAGACATTAGTTTGTCGTGATGATCTTTATTGCCGTACAAAGGTTTTACAAATCCAATAAAATCGGTAGGAATAAGTTTTGTTCCTTGATGAATTAATTGGAAAAAAGCGTGTTGCGAATTCGTTCCAGGTTCACCCCAAATAATCGTTCCCGTTTGATAATTTACTGGTTTTCCATCGCGACCAATACTTTTTCCATTGCTTTCCATAATTCCTTGTTGAAGATATGGTGCTAACTTTTGTAAATATTGAGTGTAAGGAATTAAAGCTTCGCTTTCAGCTCCAAAAAAGTTGTTGTACCAAATGCTAAGTAATGCTAAAACGACAGGAATATTTTCTTCAAATTCGGCTGTTTTGAAATGATTGTCCATTTCATTTGCACCTTTTAATAATTCATCAAAGTTATCAAAACCAACCGCTAACGCAATGGATAAACCAACGGCACTCCAAAGTGAAAATCGTCCACCAACCCAATCCCACATTGGAAAAACATTGGCTGGATTTATGCCAAATTCGGTTACTTTTTGAATATTCGTAGAAACAGCAACAAAGTGTTTGGCTACATCATCTTGGGATGCCGATTGTAAGAACCAAGCACGAATAGTTTCAGCGTTAGATAACGTTTCTTGTGTGGTAAACGTTTTCGAAGCCACTACAAAAAGCGTCGTTTCTGGGTTTAGTTTTTTGATTATTTCGTTCACGTGATCGCCATCCACATTAGATACAAAATGAACGGTTAAGTGGTTTTTATAAAATTGTAACGCTTCCACAACCATAGCTGGACCAAGGTCTGAACCACCAATTCCAATATTTACCACATCAGTAAATGTTTTCCCAGTAAACCCTTTTCTTGTTCCTGAAATTATTTCTTCAGTGAATTTTTTGATGTTATTTTTTACTTCAAAAACATCTGGAATTACATTTTTTCCATCCACTAAAACCGTTGCTGTTTCTGGCGAACGCAAAGCGGTGTGAAGTACAGCTCTATTTTCGGTTTGATTGATTGCATCGCCTTCAAAATAGCTCGAAATGGCTTGTCTTAAGTTTACTTCTTTGGCCAATTGTTGTAATAATTCCATCGTTTCAGAAGAAATTCTGTTTTTGGAATAATCGATTAAAAAATCATTCCATTGGATGTGGAATTTTTCGGCTCTTGAAGTATCGTTACGAAACATTTCCTGCATGGAAACGTTTTTTATGTTTTGGTAATGCTGATTTAATTTTTCCCAAACCGCTGTTGCCGTTGGATTAGTATTTGGTAATGTCATTTTTTCACAATTTGAGTGCCAAATTTACAAATATCATTGGGAAATAATATCATGCTAATTTTACGCTAACGTTGTAGTTGAGAAAAAATTACGTTATTTTTTGGAATTGGCTGTTGCAACGCTATCCAATTCACGTTTTAAAGGCGTCATGTATTCTATGTATTTTTGCTTGTAGCGAGAATCCATTGGAGTAGAATTTGGTAATTTTAATTTTAAAGCATCTACTTGAACACCATTTTTCCAAAAACGATAACAAACGTGTGGTCCAGTTGCCAAACCAGTACTTCCAACTTTTCCAATTACTTGTCCTTGTGTAACTCTTTGTCCGCGTTTTACCAATATTTTCGACATGTGAAGGTATTGCGTTGCGTAGGTTCTGTCATGTTTTACTTTAACAAAATTTCCGTTTCCAGTTGTAAAACCAGCTTGTTCTACAACGCCAGCAGCGGTTGACATAATTGGCGTTCCGGTTGGCGCGGCATAATCGGTTCCGTTATGCGCTTTCCATCTTTTTTGCACTGGATGAAAGCGATTTTTAGTGTAACGTGATGTAATGTTGATGAATTTTAATGGTGCTTTTAGGAAAAAATTTTTTAGTGTTTTTCCTTCTTCATCATAGTATTCTTGTTTTTGAGCATTTTCATCAGGTTTGAACGGAAAAGCATAGATTTTTTTTCCTTTGTATTCAAAAAAGGAAGCTTTTAAACTGTCTACACCATCGTAAACAGTGTCATTGATGTATCTTTCGGTGAATTTTAGTGCAAATTCATCTCCTTTCTGAAGTTTGAAAAAGTCGATTGACCATGCATAAATTTTGGCAATTCTTGGTGCTAACGAAGGATCAACTTTTAAGTTTTGCAGCGTTTCTGATAATGAACCGTTTAGTTTTCCTGCAATAGTTCTTGTTTTGAATGTTACAGGTCGGGTTTTTTTATGAGCTTGAATAGAATCTCTAAAATCAACTATGTAATAACTCAATTTATCGGGTTGATAAATGAAATATTGAATTTTATGTTTTCTGTCTTTGGTTCTCAGAATGGTATAAGGTTTTCCTTTTCTGATGGAACGAACGTCAAAAGTATCTTTAACTTTTGCCACTACATCATAAACCTGATTGCCGTTAAGATTTTGTTTGTCAATAATACTTCCAAATGTATCGCCTGATTCTATGGTGTCGTTAACTACATTGAATTCGTTGAGGTTGAAGCCAAAATCAATGACTTTAGCTTTTGGATTTTCAATAACGTATTCTTCTTCTTTTGTTTTTTCGCAAGAAATTACAAAAAAGAGTAGTGGTAAAAGCAGTAGTATTTTTTGAAAAAATTTTGACATTTTTTGATTTTATAGTCCTTCGCCCCAATTTTTTAATTCGTCTTCACTCCAAAGTTCAGGGAAGAATATTCTTCGTTGGTATTTTGGATGCATGTATTTTTTCCAATCGCTTCCGCCAGTTGCTTCGCCTGAACCTTGACCGCTTTCAATATATTTTTTGGCAGCGTTCAAATGTCCCATAACCCAGGTTACGTTAACCGTATAATCATAATGGCGCATTGCTTTTACTAATTCTAAATCTTTTTGGTCTTCTAAAGGAAGTTGTTTGAATTTTTGCCAAATGTTTATCGTATTGTATTCTTCCATATAGCGAAGAAATTCTTGGCGGTATTTTTTCTCAAAGTTTACTAATAATGTGCTTTTTTTGCCTGTGTGATAATCTTTTCCTGCAGCTTGCCAATAAAGGTGTTCAAATGCATGAGAATAGGGTGTGTTTCTGTCAATTGATGCTCTAAATCGGTAGTCGATTAGGTTAATTAAATCAGTTGACGAGAATTCAATCATTCTATATTGCGCACTTTGAAAACCACTCGCTGGAGTTAAAGTATTTCGGAATTTCATGTATTGTTCCACTTCCATTCCGTCGCGCATGATGTCAAATGAAGTAGTCAACATATCAAAATAGCGACTAATTCTTCTTAGTTTTTCAGTAAAATATCCAGTTTCAGGTTTATCGGTATGACACAATTGGTCGATTTCCCAAAGTATCATTTTGAACAATAATTCGTTGACTTGATGATACATAATAAAAACCATTTCGTCGGGCAAAACGGTTCTTTGGATTTGAAGATTTAGTAACGCATCCGTTTGAATATAATCCCAATAGGTGATTGGTTTTGACCAAAGTAATCCTTCGAGATGCGTTTCGGTTTTTTGGTTTATGGCTTCAAATTTTTGTTCTAAAGCTTCTAATATGGTTTCGTTTTGGTTGGTTAGGTTGCTCATTTCTTTTTTACTTTAATCATAAAAGGATTTTTTAATCCTTTAAAACCATCTAAATCAGCTTTTATTGAACCTACCGCTAGGCTAGCTTTTATTCTTAATGGTAATTTGTTTTCATCATCTGAAATCCAAACGGTTAGACTTTCTTCTTCTTTAAAAACTCTACCAGTTTGTACTAAAGGTCTAAAAATCATTGTTGGAACGGTTCCAAATTTAGTTTTTAAATCTTCTCTACCGATAAATTTTAACTTAAACTTAAAAACTTCATCATCAAAAAACATATCAACAATAACAGATTCTCCAACTTTTAGTTTGTCAATATTAGGATGATTTCTAAGAAAATAAAAGGTTGACAATATGTCTTGAACATTTTCTGTAACTGGAAATGTTTTTTCTGTTTTCTTTTTATGATCTTTTACTAGGACTTTGTTATTGTCTTGATTGAAAAAGCCTTCTTGATTTTTAGTATAACCGCCTTCGTCAATTTTTCTAACAAATTGATAAGGTTTATTTGTGATTTTGTCAAAATAGCTTTCATAAGTATCATCTACTTTGAAAAAAAAGCGTGACATTCCAACGGTATAGCCTTTCCCGATAGTATGATATACTTTTTTATTGTCTTTTACAGCTTCTTTAACCTCAAGAGTTGCATATCCAGCATTGATAAAACCATAATGAATTCGGAATTTGAACCATTCGCCAACATCATAGGCAACTGGTTTTTGGGTGTTGAAACTTACAGCAATAAAAAACAACAGTAAAACGATAACTTTTTTCATTGATTTTGTAATTTTTCTTTGGTAAGTACAATTATTGTTCCAAATGTAAAAAAACAAAAAAAGGTATCAAAAGATTGAGCGTTTTTTTGTAGATAAAGTAATCAAAACCGATTTTGTAAATAAAAAAAAACCGTCTCATTTTGTGACGGTTTTAGCTTGAATTAAAAGTGAAAATTAGTGTTTGATTATTTTTTTTATTGATACTATATTTTGAGTTGCATTGAAAATCTTTAAAAAGTAAATTCCCGATGCTTGGTTAGTGATGTCGATAGAATCTCCATTTTGAGAATGATTTATTTTTTTTCCATTTTGGTCATAAACTGTATATTCTAATTGATTTTCAACTGTGTTTTCAATGTGAAAAATTCCATTTGCTGGGTTTGGATACACTGAAATCGTATTGTTTTTTGAACTGTTTGTTTCTAACGTTTGTGAATTTAATCTAAATATTTTTCTCCCTGTTGCATTTCCGTTAGTTGACGCCATAAAATATAAATATCCATTTAATTCAATGAAGTCACCTGGATCTGAACCTTCATTTCCAGGAGTAATATCTTGAACTAATGTTGCATTATCATCTGAATCGAGCATCCACAATTCGACACCATTTGTTTGATTGTATGCGCTGTAGAATAGTAAGTTATTATACTTAATTAATTGGTTTCCATAAAATGTGGTTTGTGGATTGGAAGTTACCATTACTGTTCCATCATTAGTACCGTCTGATTTCCAGATTTGAGAACCATTTATTTCATCATTTTTGGAAAAATAGAGTTGATTGTTGAACTCAATAAATGAATTTGGCGACCAACTGTTTGAATTATTTCCTGGAGTAATATCTTTTATCATTTCGGTTCCAGCAGCAGTTCCATTGGTTTTCCAAAGCTCTAAACCATTAGTGTTGTCTTTTGCTGTAAAATAAATAATGTTGCCAACTTTATAAAAATTGGTTGCTCCTGAAGTGTCAAAATAATTATTGCTAACAAAAATATCTTTTAGTAAGATAGTTTCTGGAGTTGTTCCATTTGTTGTAAATGGTTCGTGTCCATATTCAGTTGTGAAACCAGAAAAATAAATGGTATTGTCAATTTTTTTTGCGCTACTCATTTGAACTCTGTCTGAAACATTGTTTGGGTTTAAATCTTTTACAAGTTCACTTACCAAGCCATTTGTTCTCCAAATTGACCAACCATGCGCTAAAGTTCTAACATTAATAAGCAAATTATCATCATCAAGATTATAAAATCCTCTATCTACATTTTGAAATGATTGGTTTGTTGCTTGCAGTACTTCTACAGCTGAATTTGGTGTGGTTTGCATTCGCCAAATATTTCGAATACCACTAGAACCTGTTGTTCCTTCATGAAAAAAGATGAAATTATTAGCTTTTATAAATCCGCCTACATTGGTTATGTTTGGGTTAGTTATCATATTGTAAGTTCCAACAGTTGTTCCATCAGTTCGCCATATTTGATGATCATTAACAGTAAAATAAATAACATTGTCAATTGCTGTTAGATTGAATGGATTACTACTTGCGTTTCCAGGAATGATGTCCATTAAGATGGTTGTTCCTGCTTCGGTTCCATCGCTTACCCAAAGTTCGGTTCCAAAGTTGGGTTCCGTTCTTACAAAAACAATTTTGTTGTTTACTTTGGTTGGAAAAGCCCAAGCATAGTTTAGGGTTTGTTCCGTCTGAGAAAATACAGCCGATGAAATGAATAGAATAAGTAAAGTAATTTTTTTCATGGTAAATAATGTGTTTAGTTTACCGTTAGTGTATTGTTGTCAAAAAGGTAAACATCAAAAAAAACCGCTTCAAAAAAATTGAAACGGTTCTCTCAAAAAACTAACCTACTTATTTAACAACTACAAGGTTTTGGCATTCCTTGTGTTTCCATTAATTGATTTATTTTTTCATCGCGTTTTTCATCATCATTTTTATATTGATTTATAATTTTGATGTGTTCTTCTTTTACTTTTTCTAATCTGGTTTTTTCATTTTTTGTACAAGTAATTAAGCAGTTGTGTCTTTTTATAGCAGTTGCATCATTGTTTTTTTGCGCTTCTTTTAAACCTGATTGGTGTTCGGCAATCGATTGATTTACAAGACTAATCATCATGTCATAATAATTAGCAGTGGCATCGGCATTATTAACTTGATTTGCAAATGGTAAATCTTGAATGTCGCTGGTTTGAGAAAAAGCGCCTGCATTTCCACCAGTCATTTCACCTATTGGTTTGTATCCTTTTCCTGAAAAGCTAACGTTGGCATTTTCAATATAATTCATAAAAATGGAAACGCCATCACCAACAATTCCGGTAATCATATAGGTTGTTCCTGTTGGACTTGCTATAAAACCTAAACCCCAATAACCAGAAAGGCTGTGAGTGAACTTTGTATCTAACAGAACATCTTGCGAATTGGACAACCAAATAGACATTTTTTTGCCTTCAAATGTTCCTGAATACTCTACTCTTGGGTATTTGTTTCCGCCTACTTTACCCATTTTATTCCCTGTTTTTTTGAAGGTTTTAAAGAGTTCTTTGCTCAACATTTCTGTTTGGATATCATGTACAACCATTGATTGTCCGCTTCCTGCTTTCATTACAAAATTGCCTTCTGAGCTTTTGATGTATTGATAAAAATCGTTGTTGGCATTTTTAATTTGTGTCATTTCGCCTTCTGGATTTTCGGTAAGCATGGCTTTAATGCCTTTCCAATCTTGCATGGCGTATCCATTTTTGGTATTGAAATAGAAATAGGAAACCAAAACACCTTCGGGCGCATTTACCGAAAAGCCAATTTTTTTATTGAAAGTAAACTCACCATTCAAACCAATTTCGTTAGTAATCGATTGACCCGCATTTGGTGTTTTTGGCTTTGGAATTGCAACCGTGATGTCCAACAAATCATCAGGATTGGGTTCATTACTTTTTATGACCAATAATTCATCGGCATCCGTTAGTATTGGAACATTTGTCTTTGGTTGGTCTTTAATCAACGGAATGTTGCTTTTTGGCTTTGCTTTGATTTTTTGTTGGGCAAAACCCGAAACACTCAAACATAAAATCAATAGTATTATTTTTTTCATGATTTAGCTGACTTTTAAAAATAAAGTTGTTGAAGTGATTTGTCCTTTTACGCCAATTGGTTTTGCTTCCAAGATGATTTCATAATTGCCTTTTGGGATTTCAGAAACGGTTTCAGGTGTATTGGTTTGAATGTTGGATAGAACAGAAATTACATCAAATGTTTCTATTGGCATGAACATATTGCCGGGAAAGAAAGGCATTGGACTGCGTTTTATAGTTCCAATAGTTTTTCCGTCTTTTTTTACTGTAGTTGAAAACACAAATTGAACGACTTCTTTTTTGTCGCTATTCAATGGAACATCCGATGCGGTGAACACAAAATGAATTGGATATTTGTTTTCTCTAAAATCGGCAAAAAGATTTACTGCTTTGTTTGATTTTGCGGTAAGCTCCATTTTTGATTGTTCTTTGATGGTGATTTCGCCCTGAACTATTTGAGCGAAACCACTAAATGCTACTAAAAGCATGGCTAAGGTTATGATTTTTTTCATGATTTTTAGTCTAAGAATTTTTTAATGTTTCAAATTTTTCTTCCACTATTTTAGTTGGTCTTTTGTCGTGATAGACAAAGGTTGTTTTGATATAGCCCAAATAAATATTCGTTTGTCGGTAATGCGTATAACTGATTTCGAAAATGCGTTTGGCAATTTTATCCGAGTTTTCTACTGTCATTTGGTATTTGGTTTTGCCATGGTCGTTAAAAGTTTGTACCGCCGTTTTATTGAATACATACATGGGTTTGGTTTCTTTTCCAACTTTTGTATAGATGGTTGTTTTTTTATTCCATTCTACTTCAAACAAAGGCATTTTGGAAGATGCATTTGTATTCCAAAACTGGATTTGGGCTTGTGATTTAAGACAAATAAACAGTAGTAGAATTATTTTTTTCATTGTTTTTAATTTACAGGAACGATACTGTACACAATTCCTAAATTATATTTCGCTTTATTGAAACGCATGTATCCAGGTCGCGTTGGAATATTGGTCGTGTTTTTAGCCTGATTTAACGTAACTGCTGGCACTTTGGCATCTTTTAAGAAAACAATAACTTCCTGTTTTCCAACAATTTCGTCATTTATTGGCTTGTACACTTTGATTTCATAAACTATTTTGAAATAGGCATTGTCTTCCAGTTCTTTCATCGTTTTGTAGCCATATTTTGCAGGTTCAAACTGGAAGCGAACTTTAGTATTCATTAATGATTTGATGTTTCCGTTGCTTACTTTCATTCCGCCATTTCTTGGCACTTCAAAAACGCGTCCATAATTTCCGATGTATTTAAAACCAGTTGGTTGAATTTGATCTTCATTTCCAGTAGTTTTATTTTTTACAAACAAACGGCAATAGCCAATTCCGTGAACACTTTCTGTTCCAACGTTTATGTTTTGATTGATGGTATGTGCAGCCAACCAATCAAATTTGAAATCGTATTTTACCATCTCGGGTAATGATTGTGCAAATGAGTTTGCGATAGCGAAAACTAGAATAAGTACTGATAATTTTAATGTTTTCATTTTTTTAAAATTTAAAGTTTGTTAATAATTAATTTTGAAGTTTCAATGCTTTTTTGCTTGTTAATCTTCTCGTCATCTGAAAGTTCGGCTGTAATTTGAAATTGAATTCCTTTGTAAAACACTATGAGTTCTTTGTGTTTGTTGTTCCAAACGGCATACTCGCCAACGCCTTTAATTTCGTCAAACGAAAGACCTTTTGCCATTTCGCTTGCCATTCCTTTCGCCATTTCGGCTTGCGTAGCATTTACTTTTCCTTGTTGTTGCATTTCATTTGCTTTTTCATTCATCGCTTTATCGGCATTGGCAAGTTCTTCGGTCGTTGGTGTATGATAATTGAATTTGAATTCTTTCAAATTGGTGTTTTTTACCCAAGAAAGTTGAATGAAATCCTTTGCTGGAATATCCATCATTTTACCATTTATAGGATTTTTGATTTGCTTGTTTCTTCCTTTTTCCCATTGATAGGAAACCGAATGTGTAACAGGACTTTTTAATACTTGATTATAGTCTTTTTCAGCTTCTGCTGCGGCATAACCCGAAATTTCGGAAGCCATTTCTAAGGTTAACAATTGATCTAATTTTCCATTAAATTCATCGGCAGATTTGCCAACAACTTCATCAATAGCTTCATTGGCTTGACTTTCAAGATTTTCTTTTTTATCGCCAGAACAAGTAAATGCGAATAGGAAAAGGCTGATTACGGATAGGAGTGTTGTTTTCATTCGTTAACCTTCTTTACATTTAATTTTATATCAGAATTTTGATAATCTTTTGCAACGCCATTATTACAACTCTTACCTATGCTAACATCTTTAAGTTCGATCATTCTCTCCATTGTAAGCACTTGTTTTACGTATTTATAATCATCATTTTTCCCAAATGTTTTTAATTTTAAATGATGCCATATTTCAACTTCAATATCAACATTTGGATTGTTTAAATCAGCATCATTAATTGTAAATTCTCTTATAAATTCAGGTGTGTTTGGAAAATCATAATTGGATTTCGAATTTGGGAATGAATTATTTTCAGTTCGATCAAAATAATTTGAATTTTTATTTCCAAAACTTCTGATTTCTTCTCTTCCAGAATTTGTAACTCTAAAAACACGTAATCCAGCAAACCCATACATTTCGTTTCCAGGAACATAAGCTATTTTGCTTGCAGTTGACATTGCCAAAAGTCTTATACTGTATTTACTTGAAGAAGTATTATTTGTGCTTTGTGAATTTGAAGGACTAGCTATAGTTGTAGTAACTACAACCTTATTATTCTTTATGTTTTTTGTCCCATTCCAATTTCCATCAGTCATTGCAGCAGTCCAACCCCATTTTCCTTTAAAACTATTTCCTTCAAAATCAAATTCAAAATGACCTGTTTTTTTGGTATTATTGTTATAGAAAGTTCCTTTTAACTTTCTAGTTTGTGGATTGTAAATGCCATCAACTGTGCCAACATTTTTATAGGTTCCGGTTACTTTATTTCCTACTTGCTGTAGTATTAAATTGCCATCAGTAGTATTCCATAAACCATTAAAAACGGCGGTTTTAGTATCTGTTGGCGAAGTATTATTCGCTTTTGTTCCATCCCAAAGCCATTTGGCATCAAAATCAAACTTCATTTGAAAAATAGCATCATTAGTAATGTCATTTAAAGTGATGTTATTATCGTAATTAAAATGACCTCTAATGTTTTTGCTACTAGTTGTCTTTTCAAAATAAAACTTACCTCTATCCGCGCCATTATGAAACAATCCACAAAGACGTGAACCACCATTGAATTTTTTTTCGACAGCCAGGATTGTTCCACCATTAGCATAATCGCCATAAATAATTCCATTTTCGGTAACTAGTTTTAAATCACCATATTTTGTGTTAAATGTTCCTGTCCATTCTTGTGCAAATACGCAGAGTTGCGTTAAAAAAATAAGAACGAATGAGATATACTTTTTTTTCATTTTTAAGATTTTGATTTGTTATAATTTTATAAATTCTACACGTCTGTTTTGAGCTTTTTCGGCTGGAGTTGCGTTTTTGTTGAGCGGTTGGCTTTCGCCTTTTCCGTCGGTTTCTATTCTTGAACCTTCAATACCATAGAAGCTAGATAAAGCTGTTTTTACTGCTGCAGCTCTTTTTTGAGACAAGGCTAAATTGGCAGCATCGGCACCATCATTATCAGTATGACCAATTATTTTTACTCTAACCGTTGGATTTTCTTGTAATGTTGTTGCCATTTCTTTTAGCACAGTTCCGCTTTCGGGCTTGATATTGTCACTGTTCACATCAAATAGAATTCCGTTGGTTACAAATCTTCCTTCGGTGATAAGTTTATTTCGAGTATCTGCACCAGCAACTGCAAAGCGAATATTGGTTAAATACACTTCACATTCTTCAAAAAAACTTCTAAAAAAAGCAAAATCATAGGTTGTTTTTTCAGTAAAAAATCGAGGAATATCTACTAACTTATTTTCGTTAACATACAATCGTAATCTGCCTTGTTGTCTCCAAACCGAAACTTTAACAAATTTGTTTTTCTTTACATTCCATTGCGGCATTGGTATTTCGTTGTTGATTTCGCTTCCGTTTGTTGGAATAATTTGAACATTACAAGTTGATGCTCCAGGATGAAGATAAACAATAGAAACACCAGGAGAAAAGAAGCGTTCCAGCATTAAATTATCTGAGTTTGTTGTGAAATTTAGTCCAAAACCAGGATAGTTATTTGTTGGATCGGTATTTATTCCTACTTCAAATTCTAAGGTGAAATTTTCGGGAAGTTTTTTCATATTATCGGGAATGAAAGCACCATTTTTGGTCATAGATAGCCATTTTCCAGATTGTCCATCGACATTCACTATTTCGCCACTCGCATTGGTGTTGAATTCTGCTGGGAAATCGCCAACAGCCAATCGTTCAAAATTGTCGAAATACAATTCTTTTTCACCAGCAACGAAATCGAATTTTGAATTTGATTTTGTTGGTTTACTTGTGTTTTCGTCATTGTTTTCTTGAGATTGCTCTTGACTTTCTTCGTTGGGTTGAGGTGCATCGGATTTTTTCTTTTTGTCTTTCTTTTTGAAGATGTTTTTTATTTTTTCTTCGGCTTTGTTCAGAACCGTTTCAACGCCTTCATCGCCTTTTTGTTCGCCACGCTGATAGGTTTTGTCTTTAGCATTTTTTAAAACTTTTCCGCCAACGGTTTCTTGGGCAGTGATGCATTGGATGCTAAATAAAAATAATAATACAGTTAATAGTTTTTTCATTTTTTTCAATTTTGGTTAAACAAATGGTTATTTCGTTTTAGCATTAGTGAAATGGAAATCAAAAGGTAAACATCGGTTTGAAAAAATATTTTTGATTAGCTTTGTTTACTTTCTAGAAATTCATCCACTAATGGAAAACGCCCCAAAGTTGACAGAGCTTTTAAAAGCCGGAAATGAGAAAGCCATTCGCACCGTTTATGAAGAACATCGCAATGGATTTTTATTGTTTGCCAAACGATATTCGTTAGGTGATGATGAGGTTTTGGATATTTATCAAGATGCCATCATCGCTTTATGTGAAAATGCCCGAAAAGGAAAGTTGGATGATTTACAAAGTTCTATTTCGACTTATTTGTTCAGTATTGGTAAGTTTATGATCTATCATCGGATGAAAAAAATAGGGAAACAAGTTACTGTAACCGATTTTGAACACGTTGAAATGGAATATGAATTGTATGACGAAGAGGAACAAAATTCAAAGTTAACCTTAGTTAGAAACTATTTTTCCCAGCTTGGTGAACAATGCAAAAAGGTGTTGACGCTTTTTTATTATGAAGAAAAAAAGTTGGATGAAATTCAGGAATTATTGGGATATACCAACAAAGATGTGTTAAAAAGTCAGAAATCGAGATGCTTAAAACAGCTGAAAGATTTGATAAACAAATAGAATATGGATCACGAAGAATTAATAGAAAAATATTTTGCCAATAGCTTGAACAACGATGAACAATCAATGTTTGACCAATTGATGCAAACCAACCAGACTTTTCGTGAAGAAGTGGTTTATGAAGAAGAAGTGCAAAAAGCCATTAGGTTGAACGAACGCCAAGCATTGAAGAAGAAGCTTCAATCGTTTGAAACAAAAAAGACGAAGCGCAATTATACAGTTTGGTATGTTGCTGCATCGTTTGCAATTATGTTGGGAATTGGTTTTTGGACATTTTCTAATCATGTTGACACCAATGCGGTTTATGAAGAATATTATCAATCTTATCCTAATGTTGTAGCTCCAACGGTTAGAGGTGAAAATTCAACTGACATAAAATCGGAAGCGTTTTATTCTTATGATAGTGGCGATTATGCGAAAGCATTGACGCTTTTTTCTAAACTATACGACACTGAGAAAGAAGATTATTCTTTGTTTTACAAATCGTTGTCGCTGATGGAATTAAAACGTTATGAGGAAGCATTGACTTCCTTCGAACAATTTGATTTGCAAAAAAACAACGGATTTACGCCTTACGTCAAATGGTATAAAGCGTTGACTTTGGTTAAATTGAAACAAGAAGAAAAGGCTTTAGTTTTATTGCAGGAATTAGCTAATTCTACAAATCCGATGCAAAAAATGGCAAAAGAATTGGTAACCGAATTAGAATAATTTTTTTCTGAAAACAAATCCAAAAATTAGGATTAGTATTCCTCCAGCAAGTGCAATCCAAACCCAATTACTTATTGGATTTACTATTGGTGAAACATCGCCATTTACTACAAATCCAGCCCAATAAAACGGATGTTGTTTCATTGGATTGTTTGCCAAAAATTGTTTTTTAGCGTTTGCTAAAGCTTCGTCTTTTGGTTGTCCATTTTTCAGATTTTCATAGAATGAAATCATTATTTCCGAAGTTTCTTTATCTGGAACTTGCCAAAGACTATATACTGATGATTTTACTCCAGAATAGGTTAATGCACGAGATAAACTCATCATTCCTTCACCACTTTCCATTGTTCCTATACCAGTATTACAAGCACTAAGAACAACTAGATCTGACGGAAAGTTTAATTGATAAAGTTCGTCAAAATAAACTTTTTGTCCTCCTGAAAAAACTAAAGAAGATTTTGAATAATCATTTTCAAGTAGCGAATGCATCGCTAAATGATGGAGCGAAAATGAAGTTGTAGCTTCAATAAAGTTTTTACGATTAGCACTTTCGTTCAAGTAAAGTTTACCACTAAATAATTCACTGATTTTTTGAGCTTCTGTTTTTGCCTCTTTTAAGTCGTACAAATCAGCTCTTCTCAATCCTCTATTTTGATTTTCTGTTGGTATTTTTGAATAGTTTGGAGCAAATGAAACAAATCGATTATTATTAACTGTGCTATTATTTTTTTGTAAAATATCCCATAATTTAATGGAATAGGAATAACTAGTATGATATTTTTGGACTAGCATTTTACCATTTTTATCAATAAGACTTTCAAAAGAAACCGCTATTAAAAAGTCTTCGGGAATAAAAATAATGTCATCTATCGACTGGTTTTTTACTATTGGATGAACAATTTTTTCATATAGTAGTTTACTTGTTTTGGTATAATTTTGATTAATGGAATTAATATGTTTTTGATATTGATTTACTAATTTTTTTATAGGTTCAGTTTCACCAATTTCTAGCAATTCTACAGATGAATTTTTGATTGCAAAGGCATAAACGGTTTTATCTGTTACTATATATTTAATCATCAATTGATTATTAGATGTTTTTTTCTGAATGTCTTCAATTGAAAAATTGCCTGATTTAAAGGTTTCATAGGATTTGTCTTTTTGATTGATTTGCGATTTTATTTCATTAATTTTTTTATTTAATTCAGCCAATTTAAGGTTCAAATCATTTACTTCTTTGGTAGACTCTATTTGTGCTTCAATAGCATTTTTCTCAAAGACCAATTCATTTAAATTTCTTATCAAAGCTGCAGGTATTTTAAGGTTTTGACTATTTTTTATTTCAAAAACATTCCATAAATGTTGTGAGGAATTGTTTTCTATTCTGTTTAAAATGGCTTTAATTTTTACATCATCGTTTGGATCGATTAACAATTGAGTCTTTAGAAGACCAGCGGTAATTTCTTTATTAAAATTATTTAGACTATAATTGTATTTTCCTTTTAGATAAAATTCATTAAACATGTCAGAAACAATCGAGTAAAGATTATGGGCAATCACCAAATCTTCTTTCTTCTTTTCTTTTTCATAAATCAAATAATAAAGTGTTGCCGAGTTTATTATATTTCTAATAAATGTATCGCTATTAAATTTTTTGAAATTTTTATATTCTATATTTTTTAATGTAGAAATTTTGGTTTCATCCTTCAATAAATTTTGATATGCATTCAAAAGTTTTGTTTTAGATTGACTTGTTTTGTTCAACGAATTTAAAATCGTTGCTTCAAGTATTTCGATAGTAAAACGAGAAGCATTAAAAAAATTTTCAGAGATTTTTTTTCCTTCTTCTATTACATTTAAGGCTTCATCAAATTTTTTGTATTTGTTGTATGTCTTAGCTAATTTTAAACAAGCCACTAATTCATCATGTTTTGAATTATAAGCTCTAGCCATTTCAAGTGTTTTTTTGTTAAAAGAAATATGTTGATTGATTTGATTATCGTCTGTTACATTCTTTTTATTGAAAACATCTTCATAGTCAAACCTTGCTAATATCAATGATTCATATAATTTTGGTTTATAACTATTAGGTAACTTTTCAAAAATTAAAGTTACTGAATCCAAGTATTTTTTGGCTAATTCATTTTTATTCTTTTTGTTATTATATCTTAGGTTTGAAAGATATTTTAGCATCTTGTAGTGTTGTTTTTCGATTTTATCACCACTTTTTGTTTTTGAAGCAAAACCCTCTTCATTATACCATTTATTAAAATTTAAATTCAAATTATCTAAAACTTGTTTTGCTTGTTTTTCATCACCATAACTCAAATTTTCCCAAATAGTATTGTTGGAAGAGGATACAATATAGCTTTTGTCAATATCATTCGCTTTTTTGTGAAATTCAAGACCTTTAGTGTAATGATATAATGATTGATTGTGGAAGTGTAAGTCTGAATACGCTGTAGCTAAGCCGTTGTGAATTATTCCTAATCGAAAATAATCATTCGCATAAAATTTATAGGCTAGTTTTAATGATTTTTCATAAGCAATAATTGATTCTTCATATTTACGAAGCTGTTTTAGTATATATCCTTTGTCTTGAATAAAATTAATTATCTCTTTGTCTTTAGGAAGGTTTTTAAAAGTGAAGTTATATCCTATATCAGCATATTTTAGTGCTTTAATCCAATTTCCAGAAAATCCGCTTGAAAGGTACAAGTCACTGTAGAATTCGCTTATAAACTTTTTATTATTATTTGATACTTTTATTTTTGAAACAAATGGAATTGCTTGTTCAAAAAAGGAAACAGCCCCAACAATATTATTTTTTTCAATTTCAATTCCTCCTTTTGCGTATAAATATCTGGCAGAATAGTATAGAAAGTCATCATTTTTGTACTTATTTTTAAGACTTTCCCAAAGCGGTAAAGAAGATTTGTAATTTTTGATTTTATCTAAAGAATCTGCCTTCTTGATAAGCATTTCTTTTTCATTCTTTTGGGAAAATAATGATAAACTTAGTAAAACACTGAATAAAACAAATACAATCTTTTTCATAATCTATTTTAACTTATTAATGTAAAAAATCAAATAAAGTAAACATGATGCGAATAGTTTTTAAACAAAACGGTATTGAGGTTTAAGATAGTTTCACATCATACCAAAGTAACTAATTTTTAACGAGAAATAAAAAAAATGAAAAGATAATAGATTGCATTTTAAGAGGATAAACCAAAAACAAAAAAGCCCAGCCGAGAAACGACTGAGCTTTTATGCTATTAACCAACCAAAAAACTATAAATTATGAAAATTTATCCAAAAAGTTTGAAGGAAACCACTCCTTCGATTTTTGATAGTACAAAGATAGTACGTTTTTTGAATTATATTTAGTCAAATGTCAATTTTAACATATTTTTATCAATAGTAAGGTTACTACAACGTTGTATTTTGAGAATATGTTAATAAAAATCAAATTTTTTATAACGTTCCTCTCAGTGCTTGTTCTCTTTCTATAGACTCAAACAATGCTTTGAAATTACCTGCACCAAAACCTCTTGCGCCCATTCTTTGAATAATTTCATAGAATAAAGTTGGTCTGTCTTCTACAGGCTTAGTAAAAATTTGTAATAAATAACCTTCTTCATCGGCATCAATCATGATTCCTAATTTTTGAAGTTCTTTGATGTCTTCTTTGAATTTGTGCATGTGATCTTTCAATCGTTCTGGAATGGCATCATAATAGGCTTGTGGTGGCGTTGATAAAAATTCAATTCCTCGCGATTTTAAATCTGCAACGGTTTTGATAATATCATCTGTTGCAATAGCAATGTGTTGAACGCCAGGACCATCGTAGAAATCTAAATATTCTTCGATTTGTGATTTTTTCTTTCCTTCGGCTGGTTCGTTAATTGGAAATTTAATTCTTCCGTTTCCGTTGCTCATTACTTTACTCATCAAAGCTGAATATTCAGTTGTGATTTGTTTGTCGTCAAAGGAAAGGAAATTCACGAAACCCATAACGTCTTCGTAGAATTTTACCCAAGTATTCATTTCGTTCCAACCTACGTTTCCAACCATGTGGTCAACATATTTTAATCCTGTTGGTGAAGGATTATAATCTGATTTCCATTCATTATAACCTGGTAAAAATGCTCCGTTGTAGTTTTTTCTTTCTATAAACATGTGAACGGTTTCTCCATAAGTATAAATTCCTGCGCGAACCACTTCGCCGTGTTCATCGGTTTCTACAGTTGGTTCCATATAAACTTTTGCACCGCGTTTTGTAGTTTCTTCAAATGCTGAACGTGCATCTTCTACCCAAAGTGCTACAATTTTTACGCCATCGCCATGTCTTTTTACGTGTTCGCCAATTGGTGAGTCGCCTTTTAATGCTGTTGTTAAAACTAAACGGATTTTGTCTTGTTTTAATACATAAGAAGCTCGGTCTTTCAATCCGGTTTCTAATCCAGCGTAGGCATAAGATTGAAATCCGAATGCTGTTTTGTAATAATGTGCGGCTTGTTTAGCATTACCAACATAGAATTCTACGTAGTCTGTTCCTAAAAGCGGAAGGAAATCTTGCGCACCTTCAAATATTTTCTCTAAGCCGTATTCGACTGATTTTATTTCTTTACTCATTGTGTTTTTTTTGTTTGGTTAAAAAGGATATTTTTTTAACCAAAAGTTTGTTGTTTACTGAATTTTTAGCCCCGATAGTAGTGGAAATCCTTTTGTTTTTTTCTTTTAAAAAAAACAAAAGATTGCAACGGATAGCGGGATTAGCTCCTGAAAAAATTACTCGATCCAAGATTTATAATATTTTCCATCATCGATTCCCATGGCTTCTTCTGTAACCATTAATGGGCGGAAAGTGTCCACCATAACGGCAAGTTCTAGGGTTTCTTTGTGACCGATGCTTCGTTCCATTGCTCCTGGTGCTGGACCATGAGGAATTCCTTTTGGATGTAAAGTGATGTGTCCTTGTTCGATGTTATTTCTTGACATAAAATCGCCATCGACATAGTATAGAACTTCATCAGAATCGATATTGCTATGGTTATATGGTGCAGGAATTGCTTTTGGATGATAATCGTATAATCTTGGGCAAAATGAACAAACTACAAAAGTTGATGTCTCAAATGTTTGGTGAATTGGCGGTGGCAAATGTACACGTCCAGTTATTGGTTCGAAATTATGAATTGAAAATCCATACGGGAAATTATAGCCATCCCAACCTATAACGTCAAAAGGATGTGTAGCATAAACTACTTCGTGCATCATTCCTTCTTTTTTGATTTTGATTAGAAAATCTCCTTTTTCATCGTAAGTTTCTAATTCAGAAGGTAATTTAAAATCACGTTCACAAAATGGAGAATGTTCAAGGTGTTGTCCAGATTCGTTTTTATAGCGTTTTGGTGTATAAAATGGCGCAAAAGATTCTACGTAGAACAAGCGATTTTCGGAAGTTTCGAAATCTATTTGGTAAATAATTCCACGTGGAATAATAAGATAATCTCCATATTCGAAAGGGATATTTCCCATCATTGTTCGTAGTGTTCCTGAACCTTTGTGGATGAAAATCATTTCGTCGGCATCGGCATTTTTATAGAAATAGTTACGCAACGACTCTTTTGGTGCTGCTAATCCAATAATACAATCTTTATTGACTAGCATTGCTTTTCGGCTGTCTATAAAATCGTTTTCTGGTTTTATTTCAAAACCTTTTAATAGTAATGATTTTATGTTTTTGTCGATTGCAATTTTAGGCTCAACAGAATAAGATTTTGTAATTTCTTTTACTTGCGTTGGTCTGTGAACATGGTATAAAAGTGACGAATGTCCATGAAAACCTTCCGTTCCAAACAGTTGTTCGTAATAGAAACCACCTGTTGGTTTTTCAAACAGTGTGTGTCTTTTTTGAGGAAAGTTACCGAGTTTATGGTATATTGGCATTTGTTTTTTTGTTTAAAGTTTAACAATAATAAGGTTTAGAGTTTTTTAAAAACTTAGAAGTTAAAAATAACAAGTACAACTCATTCAGGATTTCTCTTGATGAGGAATTTCAAATGAGACAATAAATTTTCCCAAGGTGTTTTCATACCATACAAATATCGTAAAAATATATTTTTTTGAAATGATAATTATCAAATTTTTATAAAAAGCAAAAAAGGATTAACAATTTTATAAATCATTAATCCTTTTTATTTATTTTGTGACTAAACTAGTTGTTTAATTTGCTGTTTTTCTTTCCATATATAAAGTACAAAGAAACGCCTAATGCCATCCAAATTAAAAGTCGTAACCAACTTTCTCCAGGTAAAGCATACATTAGGTAGAAACAAACTACGATTCCAGCAATCGGAACAAACGGAACTAATGGCACTTTAAATGAACGTGGTGCATCGGGCATTTTTTTACGCATGATTAAAATTCCTAGGCATACTAAAGAAAATGCAAAGAGCGTTCCGATACTTACCATGTGACCTAAATCTTTGATAGGAACAAATCCTGCAAATATACTTACAAAGACCATGAAGAAAATATTAGTTTTCCATGGTGTTCTAAATTTTTTGTGAATATCTCCAAAGAATTTTGGTAAAAGTCCATCGTTACTCATAGAGTAGAAAACACGACTTTGCCCCATCAACATTACTAAAATTACAGAAGTATATCCAGCAAGAATGGCTACGATAAGTCCGGTTTGTAAAAAAGTATATCCTGTTACAGCAAATGCAGTTGCTGCTGGAGAAGCATCGCCTTTAAATTCTGCATAAGGTACTAATCCAGTCATTACATAAGAAAACAAAACATAAAGAATAGTACAAATTGCTAATGAACCAAGAATTCCGATTGGCATTCCTTTTTGGGGATTTTTAGCTTCTTGTGCTGCGGTTGAAACGGCATCAAATCCAATGAATGCAAAGAATACTAAACCTGCTCCTGCAGCAATACCAGACATTCCTCCAAATTCGCCTACTTTTTCACCAGTTTCAGTTACGTGAGCTGGAACATATTCAGGAATGTAAGGAACGTGAAAATCTGGGTTGATGTATTGCCATCCTAAAACGATGAAAATAATTACCACAATCAACTTCATTACCACCAAAATATTGTTCACAAATGCTGACTCTTTTGTTCCTCTAATCAATAACATTGAGAGTACACAAACAATAAAAATAGCAGGCAAATTGATAATTCCGCCTTCGGCAGGTGCGCTTGAAAACTCTGGTGGAATAGACATTCCAAATTGGGCCAATAATTTATTTAGATATGAACCCCAACTTACTCCGACTGTTGCTGCTCCAAGTGCATATTCTAAAACTAAATCCCAACCAATTATCCAAGCTACAAATTCACCCATGGTTGCATAAGAATAGGTGTAAGCACTTCCAGCAACAGGAATCATGGATGCAAATTCTGCATAGCATAAACCAGCAAAGGCACAACCAACTGCAGCTAAAACGAAAGAAAGTGTTACGGCTGGACCAGCATGATCAGCAGCTGCAATACCTGTTAATGAAAATAATCCTGCGCCAATAATAGCTCCAATTCCTAACGCAACTAAAGCTCTTGAAGATAATGTTCTTTTTAAACCTTTTTCAGATTCGTCGGCTTCGTTTAATAGAACATCTAATGATTTTCTTTTCCAAATAGACATATTTTTGGTTTTTTTAGTTAATGTTTAGGTTTCAAATATAGTTTTTTATGTTCAATTTATAAAAAAATGCAGTTTTTTGTGGAAATTAAAACCAAAAACCAACGTTAATCATGGTGTAGCCTTTGGGTAATTCAGGCGACCAAGTATATTTTATTTCGATTGGACCTACCACTGATTCGTAGCCATATCCAATAGCATATCCGCTAAATTTAGGTCTTGAAAACCAATTTCCTGTTTCAAAAAGATTGTTTTCTAAATTGGCATAATTGGCAGAAAAGTTGAAATGATTGCGTTTGTATATTTCATAATCAACTGTAAAACATGATTTTATGTAGCTATCGGCAGAAATACTCAAAAAATCATAGCCAAAAAAATGTTTGAAATTATTAATTGTTAAATTTCCATAACCGCCAAGAACAAAGTCGAAGAAATCCACACTTTCGTTGCCAATTTTAAATCCAACTTCTGATTGAATTTTTAAAGTCCATTTTTTGGCAAAGTTTTTGGCAAAACCAATTTCACCTTTTGCAATTGAAAATCGCTTAAATTCTTTTGTATAATCAGACGAATAAAGAAAAGTTTGAATATCTCCCGAAAAAAGTAACCCATTTTTTGGAAAATATCGGTTGTCAAAGGAGTCGTATTTTAAATATCCAAATGCACTAATGTAGGTGCTGTTTTCAAAAATTCGATCGGTATCATCTAAATTTTCGGTTTCAATTCTAAGATATTTGTGTTCTAAACCTGCGCCAATCAAGTATTTTTGAATAAAAACACTTTGAACATAGATTTGATTGGTCAAGTCAGAAAAATCCATATTTAGCGAATTTAGTCCTGTTTGTTCAAATAATGCTCCGTCGTTGAAATCGGTTTTGACGTTTCGATTGAATTTATTAAATCGTGATTTTATTCCAAAACTCCAGTAAAAACCATTGTCTATGTAGTAATCAAGATTATATCGAATATTATCGCCAAGTGCTAAATCTATCGATAAAACATCGTTTTTAAATACTGATTTTTTATGAGTTACATTAACCAAAATAGCACTTTTGTATAATCCGTCATAATGCAAACCAAATTTGAGTAAGGTTTTATTTTCATTTTCAGATAAATTGATTTTTAGTTCGTCGCCATTGTCTTTTGGTTCCAATGAATAGCTAATTCGGCTAAAGTTTTGAGTAGCGTTTAAGTTGTTAATACCCGTTTTTAAATCGTCATAATTGATTTCTTTTGGAGCTTTAAAACGAAGTTTTCCAACAACATATGAGCGAGTATAATTGTCCATTTTTGAAATTGTTATTCCTTGAACATCGAGACATTCATCTACTTTTTCTAAATGTTGAGCTTCATTTTCTGTACCCAGTTTTTTTATTTGGTCATAAACTGCAAATGCAGCTTCTTCGCCTTTTTTGATGATTTCTTTTCCTTCGTCAAATGAAATTACACCATAGTTTGAAATATCCGGTTTAATGTAGATATCGGTGATTTTGGTTTTTTCTTTCATCTTGTTAATCATCTCTAAATTGGTGATTTGAACCAAAATTCGAGTGGCATCTTTTAGCGATTCTCTGTCTTTTAAATCGTCTTGAACATCAACACCAATGATTATTTCTGCGCCCATTTTACGAAGCTCTTCTGCTGGATAATTATTGGTAACGCCACCATCGATAAGTATTTTTCCATCGATTTCTACAGGTGAAAACAAAGATGGAAATGCAGAACTTGCCATCATGGCTTGTGCAAGGTAACCTTTACGAAGCAATACTTCTTTACCAGTTTCAATATCGGTAGCGACACAAATAAATGGAATAGGTAATTGGTTGAAGTTTCGAATATGTCTAACATTATGGGTTAGTTTTGCTAGCATATTATAGTTGTACATTCCTTTTGAAAGTGCTACTGGAATTCCAATTTTGAATTTGTTGAACGGCAAAGAAATGGCATATTTTTCGTCGTTTAGTTTTTCATAAAAACTTTTGGACGAACGCGGAATGTAGTCTTGAAGCAATTCATCAAAATTGGTGTTGTGGAAAATAGAATCTATTTGGGTTGCGCTATAGCCTGAAGCATATAATCCGCCAACAACTGCGCCCATACTTGTTCCGCCAATGTAATCTATTTTTACGCCTGCTTGCTCCAAAACTTTTAGAACGCCAATGTGTGCAAATCCTTTTGCGCCGCCGCCAGAAAGTACTAATCCGATTTTTTTTCGTGGAATTGTGTCTTGTGAAAAGATGGAAGATGGAAGAAGCAAGGCGGAAGTTATTATTAAAAAAATTGCGAGTTGCGAGTTGCGAGGTGCGGGTTTCGGGTTTCGAGTTATGGAAATTGAATTTTTCAAAAGACGAATGCTAACCAGCCCTGATTGAAACGGCATCCTTTTTTTGTAAAAAAAAGATAGAGTGAAAAGCAGGATAATGGCTAACAGACAGAATATTAACATTCGCTCAAAAAATTTATGGTTTAATGTCTTTGTAAAAGTCGGAAATTTTTTTTGCTTTTGATGCTCCAACTACTTCAGAAATTTCTTTTTCGGTGGCTAATTTTAATCTTTTAACACTTTTGAAATGTTTTATTAACGTGAGCATGGTTTTTTCGCCGATTCCTGGAATGGTTTCAATAGACGAATTTAATGCCGATTTACTTCTTTTATCACGATGAAAAGTTATTCCAAATCGGTGAGCTTCGTTTCGAAGATATTGGATGACTTTTAAGGTTTCCGATTTTTTATCAAGATATAATGGTGCTGAATCGCCTGGATAAAAAAGTTCTTCTAGTCGTTTTGCAATGCCAATGATGGCTATTTTTCCTCGCAAACCTAAGTCATCGATGCTTTTTAAGGCAGATGAAAGTTGTCCTTTTCCACCATCGATGATGATTAGTTGTGGCAAAGGTTGGTTTTCGTCTAATAATCTTTTGTACCTTCGGTAAACCACTTCTTCCATTGAGGCAAAATCGTTTGGACCTTCAACGGTTTTTATATTGAAATGGCGATAGTCTTTTTTAGATGGTTTTCCGTCTTTAAAAACTACGCAAGCTGCTACAGGATTGGTTCCTTGAATATTGGAGTTGTCAAAACATTCTATATATCGAGGCTCGACGGAAAGGCGTAAATCTTTTTGCATTTGCGCCATAATTCGATTGGTGTGACGTTCAGGATCGACAATTTGAATTTGTTTTAATTGTTCTAGTCGATAATATTTGGCATTTCGTTCGGATAATTCTAAAATTTGTTTTTTGTCTCCTAGTTGTGGAACGGTAACTTTAATTTTATCACCAAAATCGAGTGGAAACGGCAATATTATTTCTTTTGTAGTCAAATGAAAACGCTCTCGAAGTTCTACAACTGCCAATTCTAATAGTTCTTCGTTGGTTTCGTCTAATTTTTTCTTTAATTCTAAAGTATGAGAACGAATGATTGCGCCATGAGCAATTTGCAGAAAATTAACATAAGCCATAGTTTCGTCGGAAACAATAGAAAGTACATCGATGTTGGATATCTTTGGGTTTAAAACCGTTGAACGCGATTGATAATTTTCGAGAACTTCTATTTTTTCTTTGATTTTTTGGGCTTCTTCAAATTGCATATTGGCAGCAAATTCGTGCATTTTGGTTTTGAAATCTTTCAAACTTTCTTTGAAATTTCCTTTCAATATTTCGCGAATTGCATCGACTTGTTTTTGGTAATTCTCCAATAACTCATAGCCTTCACATCCGCCTTTACAATTACCGATATGAAATTCTAAACAAACTTTATATTTCCCTTTTTCAATGTTATTTTCGGTTAAATCGTAGTTACACGTTCGTAATGGATATAACTCTTTTATTAAATCTAAAATGGTGTTTACCGTTTTAAAATTGGTATAAGGTCCAAAATATTCTGAACCGTCTTTTATCATTCTACGCGTTGGAAATATTCTAGAAAAAGGTTCTTTTTTAATACAAATCCAAGGATAGGTTTTATCATCTCGTAATAAGACATTGTAACGTGGCTGGAGTTTTTTAATTAAATTATTTTCCAACAAAAGCGCATCTTGTTCGGATGAAACTATAATATGTTTTATTGTTACAATTTTGCGAACTAGTACATTTGTTTTTCCGTTATCGTGAATTTTATTGAAATAAGATGAAACTCTTTTCTTAAGATTTTTTGCTTTTCCAACGTAAAGAATTTTACCTTCTTTATCATAATACTGATATACTCCAGGATTATCTGGAAGTGTTTGTATTTGAAGTTCTAAAGATGGAAGAAGCATTTATGATTGAAGATTAACGATTGATGATTTTTGAATTATAGCACTTGATATTGATGCAAAAATTAGCTACAGATTAAACGTATTTTTCGGATTGTTTATTTGTTATGCTTTCTTTAAACAAATTTAACTTTAATTCTTTCATAAAGCAAATGCGTTTTTTACTTTTACTACATGAATAAAAATGAACTGAGACAAAAATACAAAGCATTACGAAATCAACTTTCTACAGAAGAAATCGAAGATAAAAGTTTGGCGATAGCTAATCGATTATTGCAGTTGAATATTTGGGAGAAAACCTATTTTCATTTGTTTCTAAACATAGAAGAACAGAAAGAAGTTGATACTGAGTTTATTTTACAAATTTTAGCAGGAAAAGATAAAGAAATTGTGGTTTCTAAAAGTGATTTTAAAACTCATGAAATGACGCATTATCTTTTAACAGACAACACCAAATTCAAGAAAAACGAATACAATATTCCTGAGCCAATTGATGGATTGGAAGTTCTTGTTTCTAAAATTGATGTAGTTTTTGTACCGCTTTTAGCAATTGACAAAAATGGAAATCGAGTTGGTTATGGGAAAGGTTTCTACGATAATTTTTTAGCCAAATGCCGTGAAGACGTGATAAAAATAGGATTGTCTTTCTTTGAACCCGAAGAAATTATTGATGATGTTTTTAAAACTGATATTCGATTGGATTATTGTGTAACGCCTTTTGGAATTAATAACTTTTGATAGATTCAGGTTTAGCAAAAGCTCTTTTGTTGAACACAATTAAAATTCCAATTCCAGTTGAAATAGCCACATCGGCAACATTGAAAATAGCGTTAAAAAATTTGAACGGTTCGCCGCCCCAAATTGGCAACCATTCTGGAAAAGTACCTTCAATTATTGGGAAGTATAACATATCAACTACTTCGCCGTGAAACCATTTTTGATAAGGTTCGTCGGTAAACATTTCGGCTAATTGATAATGACTATCACTAAAAAGTTGTCCATAAAATACTGAATCTATGATGTTTCCAACAGCACCAGCAAAAATTAATGAAATAGAAACCATTAAAAAGTTTGAGCAATGTTTTTTGCTTGAATCGTATAACCAATAGGCAATTCCACAAACCACGACAATTCTGAAAACGGTTAGGATTAATTTTCCGTATTGTCCAGGAATTTTTGTTCCCCAAGCCATTCCTTCATTTTCAATAAATAGAATTTTAAACCAATCAAAAACTTTTACTTCTTCACCAAGAATAAAATTAGTTTTGATATATATTTTTGAAAATTGGTCTATTACCAGAATTAGGGCAATTAAAAAGACGGAATTTCGTAATGACATTGTTTGATTTTTAGTGGCGCAAAAATAGTGTTTTTTTCTAAAAAAATAACGCTCCAAAAAGGAGCGTTAAAGAATTTATTTTTAACGGATTATCGTTGTAGGTTTTTTGCCTCGATACTCATCGTTGCATGAGGAACGATTTTTAATCTTTCTTTGCCAATTAGCTTTCCAGTTACTTTACAAATACCATAGGTTTTGTTTTCTACACGGAAAAGAGCATTTTTTAAGTCGCGAATAAACTTTTCTTGACGTATTGCCAACTGCGAGTTAGCTTCTTTAGACATGGTTTCGCTTCCTTCTTCGAATGCTTTAAACGTCGGCGATGTATCATCAGTACCATTATTTAAATCATTCATATAAGCGCTTTTTATCAGCTCTAAATCGGCTTTTGCTTTTTCAATTTTTGCTACAATAATTTCTTTGAACTCTGCTAAATCAGCATCTGAGTATCTTAATTTTTCATCAATCATAATCGTTCGTAATTATTTAGAAATTAATATTCTTGTTTTTATCTCGTCGAATTCTATTTCAGTACCATTTGTCACTTCATTTTCTAAAACCAAAGTTTCAGTTAATGTCTCCGATTTGATATAGTTTTCGTTTTCTTTTATTGCTTTCGCTAAACTATCGTTATGTTGTAATTGCACTTTAATTTTGTCCGTTACTTCAAAACCGCTGTCTTTTCTAAGGTTTTGAATTCTATTGACTAATTCTCTTGCAATTCCTTCGTTTTTCAATGCTGGTGTTAGTGTAATGTCTAATGCAACTGTTATGCCATTTGCATTGGCTACCAACCAACCCGGAATATCTTGTGATAAAATCTCAACGTCTTCGGTTGTTAAAATTATGCTTTTTCCTGAAATAACAAGCGATAGCAAACCTTTGGTTTCTAATTCCGCAATTTGCTCAGCTGAAAAATTTTGTATTTCTTTGGAAATCAATCCCATATCTTTACCAAAACGAGGTCCAAGTGTCTTGAAATTAGGCTTGATTTGCTTTACTAAAACACCCGATGCATCGTCTAAAAGTTCAATTTCTTTCACGTTTACTTCGGCTTTTATCAGGTCAGAAACCGCTTCGATTTCAGCTCGTTGATTCTCGTCAAGTATTGGTATCATTACCTTTTGCAATGGTTGACGTACCTTTATCATTTCCTTTTTTCGGAGCGATAAAACAAGTGATGAAACTGTCTGTGCTTTCATCATTTTGCTTTCAAGTGATTTATCAACAAAGTTTTCAACCGAATTTGGAAATTTCGCCAAATGTACAGACTCAAATTCCTCTGAATGTGTTGCCTGCGTTAAATCTCTGTAAAGTTTGTCCATGAAAAATGGAGCGATTGGCGCAGATAATTTTGCAACGTTTAACAAACAAGTGTAAAGTGTTTGGTATGCTGCAATTTTATCGGTTCCGTATTCGCCTTTCCAAAAACGACGTCGACACAAACGAACGTACCAGTTACTTAAATTTTCTTGAACAAAGTCAGAAATGGCTCTTGCTGCTTTAGTTGGTTCGTAATCAGCATAAGCTTCATCAACTGTTTTTATCAAAGTATGTAATTCTGATAAGATCCAACGGTCAATTTCTGGTCTTTCGTTTAATGGAATTTCAGCTTCTGAATAATTGAAATTATCAATATTTGCATATAAACTAAAGAACGAATAAGTGTTATATAATGTTCCAAAGAATTTTCTACGCACTTCTGCAACTCCTTCGATATCAAATTTCAAGTTATCCCAAGGATTGGCATTCGCAATCATATACCAACGAGTAGCATCTGGACCATATTCAGCCAAAGTCGTGAATGGATCAACAGCATTTCCTAGACGTTTTGACATTTTTTGTCCATTTTTGTCTAGAACTAATCCGTTTGAAACTACATTTTTATAAGCAATTTTATCAAAAACTAAAGCTCCGATTGCGTGTAAAGTATAAAACCAACCACGAGTTTGATCGACACCTTCGGCTATAAAATCGGCTGGAAATGCTTTGTTTTCGTCAATTAAATCTTTGTTTTCAAATGGATAATGCCATTGTGCATAAGGCATCGCACCAGAATCAAACCAAACATCAATTAAGTCACTTTCGCGTTTCATTGGTTTTCCAGACGGCGAAACTAATATGATGTTATCAACTACATTTTTGTGTAAATCGACTAAATCGTAGTTTTCTTCGCTCATATTTCCAACCACAAAACCTTTGAATGGATTTTCTTTTTGAAAACCAGCTGCGATAGATTTTTCAATTTCAGCATACAACTCTTCAACTGAACCAATTAACATTTCTTCGGTACCGTCTTCGGTTCTCCAAATTGGCAATGGAATTCCCCAATATCTTGAACGTGATAAGTTCCAATCGTTAGCATTTTTCAACCAATTCCCGAAACGACCTTCACCAGTTGCTTTTGGTTTCCAGTTGATGGTTTCGTTCAAATCGAACATTCTATCCTTGATTTCGGTTATTTTGATGAACCAAGAATCTAACGGATAATATAAAATTGGTTTGTCCGTTCTCCAACAATGTGGGTAACTGTGCACATATTTTTCGACTTTGAAAGCCTTATTTTCTTCTTTTAATTGGATGGCAATTTCAACATCGGCAGAGCGTTCTGGAGCTTCGCCATCGTTGTAATATTCGTTTTTAACGTATTTTCCAGAATAATTTCCTAAACCTTGAATGAATTTACCTTGTAAATCTACCAAAGGAACAGGATTTCCGTTTTCGTCCAAAACCAACATCGGTGGCACTTCTGGTGTTGCTTCTTTGGCAACTTTAGCATCATCGGCACCAAAAGTTGGCGCTGTGTGAACAATTCCAGTTCCATCTTCAGTTGTAACAAAATCACCAGAAATTACTCTGAACGCATTTTCAGGATTTTGATATGGTAAAACCAATGGCATTAGTTGTTCGTAACGAATTCCGACTAAATCAGCACCTTTAAATTCGGTTAAAATTTTAAATGGAATTACTTTGTCGCCAGCTTTATAATTTTCAAAATCAGATGAATTTTCGCTTGCAACAAATCCTTTTCCAAATTGTTTTCCAACTAAATTTTTAGCTAAAATAACTTTTACAGGTTCGAAAGTGTATTGATTGAAAGTTTCCACCAAAACATAATCGATTTTTGGTCCAACTGTTAACGCAGTATTTGAAGGCAATGTCCAAGGTGTTGTCGTCCAAGCCAAGATATGAATCGTTCCAAAACCTTGAAGAAAACTTGGTAATGTTTCGTTTTTAGTTTTGAATTGCGCCACAACCGTTGTATCCGTGACATCTCTGTAACTTCCTGGTTGGTTTACTTCGTGAGACGATAATCCTGTTCCAGCTTTTGGAGAATATGGTTGGATGGTGTAGCCTTTGTATAGTAAATCTTTGTTGTAAATTTGTTTTAAAAGCCACCAAACGCTTTCCATATATTTGGATTTGTAAGTTACATATGGATCTTCCATATCAACCCAATAACCCATTTTTTCGGTTAGATCGTTCCAGACGTCGGTGTAACGCATTACGGTTTTTTTACACGCTTCGTTGTATTCTTCGATAGAAATAGTTTTTCCGATATCTTCTTTGGTAATTCCTAATTCTTTCTCAGTACCTAGTTCTACTGGTAAACCGTGTGTATCCCAACCTGCTTTACGCTTTACTTGAAAACCTTTTTGAGTTTTATAACGACAAAAAATATCTTTGATTGCACGCGCCATTACGTGGTGAATTCCAGGCAAACCGTTTGCACTTGGTGGACCTTCAAAAAACACATATGGCGTTGCGCCTTCACGTGAAGTTACAGATTGTTCAAAGACGTTATTTTTTTTCCAAAAATCAAGAACTTCTGACGCTACAGTTGGCAGGTCAAGTCCTTTGTATTCAGTAAATTTAGTACTCATTTTTATCGTTTTCTTTAATCAGTTTGCGAAAGTAGTAAATAGTTTTCAGTTTTCAGTTTTCAGTTTTCAGTTTTTGTGATCGTTTAGGAAATTTAACCACAAAGTTCACAAAGTAAAAATCACAAGGTTCACAAAGCTTGGTGTTCTTTGCGTAAAAACTTTGCGTTCTTTGTGGTTAGGTTTTACGAAAAAACTTCTTTTAAAACGTCTAAAGATTTAGGTTTTTTGAATCCGTCGAGGTGTGAAGAATAATAATCTAGCAGGATTTTGAGTAATAATTGGCGTTCGGTAGCGTTGAAAACTTTTTGGTTTCCATCAAACTTTAACCCGATGAGTTTTTTGAACAAAAAAGTTTCGTATTCTGTTAAGCAATTAATACCAAGAAAAGGAGTGAAGCTACCTTCTTTTGTATCGAAGAATTGGTAATCTATATTGGAAATGTCAGGATAAAAACCGAGGAATTTGGTAATTTCAATGAGTAAAATCAGATGGAAATTAGCCGTTTCTTCGTGTGTATCGAGCCAAAGTAAAGCCGTTTCTAGAAAAATAAAAAGGTTTTCATTTTTTTCTTCTTCGTGTATGCTGTGATGCAAGATTTCAGAAGTAAAAATGGCAATGGTACTTTTAATAACATCGGTATTGATGGAGTGATAGGCTGAGGCGAGTTTTATTTCTTTGAAATGTTCTAAAGTTCCTTTGTTCTTGTGATTGGCTTCTATTTCAAGGATAGTCAACGGTTGAAAATAGGCAATTTTTTGAGAAGATTTTTTGGAAGAAAAAGCACTTTGGACAAAATAACTTTTCAAACCATCGCTTTGAGTAAAACATTTCACTATCAAGCTTTTTTCTTGGTATCGAAGTGATGAAATGACTATGGCTTTGGTTTTTATCAACATAAAAAATGCACTTCAACTGCGCTCAGTGTGACAAATAGTTATCTAACAATCATTACTTTTTTAACAGTGGTTTCTGAACCATCTTCGGCAGAAATAAAAATCATATAAACGCCTGAAGCTACTTTGTATTTACCAAAAGCGGTTGTATCCCATTCGATTGTTCCGCCTTCGGAAGTGGTTTCGTGAACTAGATTTCCTTCGATGTCGGTTATTTTTATATTGGCTTTTGATATTAATCCTGCGATTTTTACAGTTCCAACAAATCCCGGACGAACCGGATTTGGATACACAAAAACATTGTCTAAATTATCGGCTGGTCTTGTTGCTGTTCCTTGAAATGAAACCATTCCTTTATCGGTTGCAAAAAAGATTTCGCCTGTAGTTTCATTAATTTCTACATCGCCAACCAAATTGCTTGGAAGTGGCGAGTTGTTTTTGGTGAAGTGATAAATGGTTTCTTGACCGTTGGCAGAAAATAGAAAAACACCCGAGTCTACTGTGGAAATCCATTTTCGGTTGGAACCATCAACAACAATATCGGTAATTACTTGTTCAAATAATAATTCTTGTGCAAGCTCATCTTCCAAAATGATGATTGGATTGGCTTTCATTTGGTTTTCAGAATTGTAAGCACTTGTACTCGAAAGTACACGAAGACCTTTTGTTGTGCCTATCCAAACTTGGTTTCTGTTGTCGATTGCTAAGGCTTTTACTTCGGTTGAAGGCAGATTTCCCGTGTCAACACCTTCTGTTATTTTTTTGAAAACGTTGGTGTTTTCATTGAATGCAATAACGCCATTTCTGCTTGTTGCCATCCATTTTGTCCCATTTCTATCTACTTTTATTTCAGAAATGTCATTATTGCCTATTGCTGTTAGAATAGAACTCATATTGTATTGTTGCCATTGACCATTGGTTTTTAAGACATGTAAACCATTTGGAACACGGCTGTTTAGTACCCATAAATTTTGATTTCGATCAAAGTCAGAGTCTCCAATCCTAATATTTGTATTGGAATTTGGGATAATTGCATTTAAAGTACTATTGGTTTCGTTGAAAATTGTTGTTGGGATATCGTTTTCAATCTTCAGTAATCCGTCATTATAGGAATGAAAATAGACAATGTTTTCATTATTTGGATCTATAGTGATTTTTGACATTGATCTTGCATTTAATAAATCTGCAAACGGAATGTGTTTCCATTCAGTAGAATTCACCCTACTTATGTCGAATGATGTTAAATTAAATTGAAAAAAGAGATATGGATTGTACTCTAGGTCATAACCACCATAAGAAATCCAAAGATTGTTTGAGCTACTTTTAATAGCAAAGATATAATTTCGTTTTGGACCTTCGGGCATTATAATTTCCATATCGCTGGTTGAAGAAGCGTTTATACTAATAATACCAGTGTTGTTGGTTCCAATGTAAATGTAGTTGTTAATATAGGTTGCACATGTAAATGATAGATTTGAAATGTTTATCTCGTTACTTTGGATATGAGCTTCTTGACTAAAACTTGTATTGAAAACATAAACATGGTTTTGAGATGTTACAATTATTTTGTTATTAAAAACTCTTAAATCTATTCCAGCTTGCGGAAGAATGATGATTTCTTGAAAATTTGTTCCATTATGTCTGTACAAACCATTATTTAGGTTTTGACAAATTAGTTGGTTATTTAAAGTTACAATACCATTCCATGATCCTGAGTCAAAGGTTTGCCATTGAGCAAAATCAATTAAGTTTGGATTGCTAAGAGAAGCTTTTTTGATTCCATAAAATTGAGTAACGGCATAAATTTCGTTGTTAAGAACTGTAGTTTGATAAATTTTTATTTCTTGACCATTTGGACCAATAAAAAAAGTATCGCCAAATTCAAGTGTATTGATGTTAAATTCAACTATTCCGAAATCGCAAGAAATATAGATGATTCCTTGATGTTCCATGAAATGATTAATTCGTTTGATGTTATTTGGAATCGATTTGTTTATAATATCTACAATGTTTATCACACTGCCATCATTATCATTAACAACAATCATTAATCCACTTTGATAACCAATTATTGTTTTTTTTGTAGTTTCACTAAAATAAATTGCTGTAATGGTTTCTCCGGATAAACCATCAATGGTATTGGTGGTTTTGATGGTGTTTGTGGTTAAGTTTTTTGAAAATAGAGCGTTTTCTCCAGCGGCAGTTACCTTTGTTGATGATTCAGTAATATCTTTAATCTCGTTATAAGAGAAATAACCTTTCCATTGAAGATTGGGTTGCGAAAACCCAATAGTTGATAGTAAAAAAGCGAATATGTATATAATTTTTCTCATCAGGCAATTTTAGTTACAAATATAGTATAAACGTAAAAAATAGTTTTTTAATATTTTGGTATTCAAAAAAAATGCCTCCAAATAATTTGAAGGCATTTTAATAGTTTTGGTTAGTGTTTTTTAAACTATTCCTTGTGCAAGCATTGCATCGGCAACTTTAACGAAACCAGCAATATTTGCTCCTTTAACATAGTCAATATATCCTGTAGAATCTTTACCGTATTTTACACAAGCTTCATGGATATTTGCCATAATGCCTTTTAGTCTTTCGTCAACTTCTTCAGCAGTCCAACTTAAACGTAAAGAGTTTTGAGACATTTCAAGACCAGAAGTTGCAACACCACCAGCATTTGAAGCTTTTCCTGGAGCGAAAAGAATTCTAGCATTTTGGAAAACGTGCATTGCTTCTGGAGTTGAAGGCATGTTTGCACCTTCAGCTACACAAATACATCCGTTTGCTACTAAAGTTTTTGCTTCTTCTTCGTTTAATTCGTTTTGAGTTGCACATGGTAATGCTACATCACATTTTACTTCCCATGGACGTTTTCCAGCAACGAAAGTTGCGTTTGGGTATTTGTTCAAATAATCAGAAATTCTTCCGTAGTTTACGTTTTTGATTTCCATTACATAGGCTAATTTTTCAGCATCAATTCCGTCAGCATCATAAATATATCCAGATGAATCAGACATTGTTACTACTTTTCCGCCTAGTTGCGTTGCTTTTTGCGTTGCATATTGTGCTACGTTTCCTGAACCTGAAACTACTACTGTTTTTCCTGTAAAACTATCACCTTTAGTAGCCAACATGCTCTGTGCAAAATATACATCACCATATCCAGTAGCTTCTGGACGAATTAATGAACCTCCAAAGGTAATTCCTTTTCCAGTTAAAACTCCTGTGAATTCGTTTCTTAATCTTTTATATTGACCAAACATGTAGCCAACTTCTCGACCACCAACTCCAATATCTCCTGCAGGAACATCGGTATCTGCACCAATATGTTTAGAAAGTTCTGTCATAAATGATTGACAGAATTTCATTATTTCATTATCTGACTTTCCTTTTGGATCAAAATCTGCTCCACCTTTTCCTCCGCCCATTGGCAAAGTAGTCAATGAGTTTTTGAACGTTTGCTCAAAAGCCAAAAATTTCAAAATACTTAAATTAACCGAAGGATGAAAACGAATTCCACCTTTGTATGGTCCAATTGCAGAATTCATTTGAATTCTATAACCTCTATTTACTTGAGTATTACCAGCATCATCAATCCAATTAACACGGAACATGATAACTCTTTCTGGTTCAACCATTCTCTCTAAGAGCATTTTGTTTTGATATTTTTTATTTTCTTCAATAAAAGGAATTACAGTTTCTGCAACTTCTTTAACTGCCTGCATAAATTCAGGTTCATTTGCGTTTCTTTTAGCTACTGATTCTAAAAAAGTGTTAACACTATTTGACATAAATTTTTGATTTAAAATTTTTTATGAAAACGTTTTCGTAAAACTTGCGCAAATATACATTTTATTAAAATATAGGATTGTTTTTTTGAAAATATATTTTTTGAAATTGAAGTTTAAGTCTTTAAAAATAAAAATTACAGTAACTTATCGTTATTTTTTTTTTCAACTGAATGATGTTTTTATATATTTGTCGAGAATTGAATTAAAAGTTATGCAAAAGCCCAAATATTTTAGATTACTAATTTTATGTCTTTTAGCCTTTGTAGGTAGTGCTAATGCCCAGTTTGGTTTTTCACATGAAGTAGGAGTTATTGCTGGTCCTGTGGCTTTTCAATCTGATTATGGTGTGAGAGGAGATTTTGAAACCAACTCAGGAAATACTGGATACGGAATAGGATTAATTCATTACTTGAATTTTTCATATAAAGCTGAATGTAATTGTTATACACCTGAAACTTATTTCAATGACCACTTCAAATTAAGAAGTGAGCTTTCTTACAATAAAACTGAGTTGCAGCATTTTGGTCGTTGGGTTGACAAAAGTAAAACTTCTCAAATTGCTAATCAATTGAGAGCTATGCGCGGAAGTACTTCTGTTACTAATATAGGAATGCAATTAGAATACTTTCCATTGAGTATTAGAGATTTTACCTCTACTATTGGTTCTTGGGCGCCATTTATTAGTCTTGGTGGACAATTTAGTTTTTATGATCCTGAAGCTTATTCTACGCTTGGGCCAGTTGACTCTCCTTTGGCTTATCCTGTTAAATATTTAGGAGCAACAACCAATCAAGGTGGAACCGTTTGGTCTATTGTTTCAAGTGTTGGAACACGATACAAACTTACTGAGTTGTCCGATTTGATGGTTGATTTGCGTGTTCAATACTATTTTTCAAACTGGGTTGATGGCTTAAATCCTGATCCAAAAGTATATACAGAAAATCGCGCAAACGACTGGAATATCTGGTTTAACTTTGGTTATATCTATTATTTACAATAGTACTTATTCTTCAATTACATCGTTATAATCTGGGTATAAAAATTTGTTGTAAGGAAATCTCGTGATGTGAATTTCTCGAACAGCATTATATACTTTTTCTCTAAATTCTTCGAAGTTTTCTTTGTTTACTGCAGAAATGAATAGTGCATTATTTTTTCCAACATTGTTCATCCAAGTTGCTTTCCAATCTTCAAGTGTATAGTGTTTGGTTGTTTTTTCGGTTATTAAATCATCAGCATCAATAACTAAATGTTTGTAGGCATCGATTTTATTAAAAACCATGATGGTTGGTTTATCGTTACTTTTTATGTCTTGCAAAATTTGATTTACCGAATCAATATGGTCTTCAAAATCGGGATGTGAAATATCTACAACATGTAATAATAAATCAGCTTCGCGAACTTCATCTAATGTGCTTTTGAAGGATTCGATAAGTTGTGTTGGAAGTTTTCTAATAAATCCAACCGTATCAGATAATAAAAAAGGTAAATTTTTGATAACCACTTTTCTAACCGTTGTGTCTAATGTTGCAAATAATTTATTTTCAACAAAAACCTCACTTTTACTGATGGAATTCATCATGGTAGATTTTCCAACGTTAGTATAACCCACCAAAGCCACTCGAACCATTGCTCCACGATTGCTTCTTTGAATTGCCATTTGTTTATCAATGGTTCTAATTTTTTCTTTCAACAAAGCAATTCTATCTCTAACAATCCTTCTGTCGGTTTCGATTTCGGTTTCTCCTGGACCACGAAGACCAATTCCTCCTTTTTGTCTTTCAAGGTGAGTCCACATTCCCGATAATCTTGGTAAAAGATATTGGCATTGGGCTAATTCGACTTGGGTTCTTGCGTATGATGTTTCAGCTCTTTGTGCGAAAATATCCAATATAAGATTGGTTCTGTCTAACACTTTACAATCTAAAATTTTAGAAATATTTTTTTGTTGTGAAGGTGAAAGTTCATCATCAAAAATAATAGTCGAAACACCATTACTTTTAATGTACGCTTGAATTTCTTCCATTTTTCCTGTTCCAAGAAATGTCTTAGGATTAGGACGGTCCAATTTTTGAAAAAATCTTTTAACAACTTGTCCTCCAGCAGTGTATGTTAAGAATTCTAGCTCGTCTAGGTATTCTATTAATTTTTCTTCCGATTGGTTTTGAGTAACAATTCCAACTAGAACAGTTTTTTCAAAAACGATAATTTCTTTTTCTAACATGTTTCAATTTTATCTTGCAAAGGTAAAGATTCTATGCTTTGCACTCTTTTTTTAAGACTCAATTTCGTTAAATATTAAAAAATTCTTATTTTTTTCATAAAATTTTCTAAATTTGAACCTCTTAAAACCCAAAATAAATATTAATCAAACAACTAAATTTTCA
>NZ_JACTAC010000069.1 GCF_014486675.1 Flavobacterium macrobrachii | reverse complement strand
AAAAAAATTTATTAAAACCCCACTTTATTTCTAAAACGAGGTTTTTATTGCTACAACGGAATATTACCGTGTTTTCGTTTAGGTGTATCAACTACTTTGTTTTCGAGCGAACTGAAAGCTTTTAATAATTTACGTCGTGTATCTCTCGGCAAGATAACCTCATCGATAAAGCCACGTTGCGCTGCGGTATAAGGATTCGCAAACAGTTCGGCATATTCTGCTTCTTTTTCTAATAATTTTGCCACAGGATCATTGGCTTCGCTAATTTCTTTTTTGAAGATAATTTCAGAAGCACCTTTGGCACCCATAACCGCAATTTCTGCTGTTGGCCAAGCAAAATTCATATCGGCGCCAATGTGTTTGGAATTCATTACGTCATACGCACCGCCATAAGCTTTTCGAGTAATAACCGTAACTCTCGGCACGGTTGCTTCGCTAAACGCATATAGTAATTTTGCGCCGTGAACGATAATTCCGTTCCATTCTTGGTCGGTTCCAGGTAAAAATCCAGGAACGTCTTCCAAAACCAACAACGGAATATTAAAACAATCGCAAAAACGTACAAAGCGCGCACCTTTGGTTGACGATTTCACATCCAAACAACCGGCTAAATATTTAGGATTATTAGCCACAATTCCGATACTTCTTCCTCCTAACCTAGCAAATCCTACTATAATATTTTCGGCAAAATCTTTATGGATTTCGAAAAACGAATCTTCATCAATAATGTTCGCAATGACATCGTGCATATCATACGGCTTATTTGCATTATCTGGAACGATAGTGTCTAATTTTTCACGAACTTCTTCTTTTACTTCGTAAGGTATTTTTGGTGCTGTTTCACGATTGTTCTGCGGAAGATAACTCAATAACTTTTTGATGTCTTCTAAACATTCAATTCCGTTTGGCGACGTAATATGTGCCACACCAGATTTGGTCGAATGCGTACTCGCGCCACCTAATTCTTCGGAAGTTACTTCTTCATTGGTTACGGTTTTGACCACATTTGGACCCGTTACAAACATATAACTGTTACCTTGAACCATCATCGTGAAATCGGTCATTGCCGGAGAATAAACTGCTCCACCAGCGCATGGTCCCATTATGGCAGAAATTTGAGGAATAACACCACTTGCTTGTACATTTCTGTAAAAAATATCGGCATAACCACCAAGCGAACGCACACCTTCTTGAATTCTTGCTCCACCAGAATCATTCAGTCCAATCATTGGCGCACCATTTTTTAGTGCCATATCCATGACTTTACATATTTTCTCGGCATGCGTTTCGGATAATGAACCACCAAAAACGGTAAAATCTTGTGCAAAAACATGCACTAAACGTCCGTTGATAGTTCCATAGCCAGTTATTACACCATCGCCATAAATAATTTCTTTTTCCATTCCGAAATCGGTCGTTCTGTGCGTTACCAACATCCCAATTTCTTCAAACGAACCTTCATCCAACAAGTATTCAACTCGCTCGCGAGCCGTTAATTTCTTTTTGGCATGATGCGCCGCAATTCGTTTTTCGCCTCCGCCTAATTTGGCCAAAGCCATTTTCTCGTTTAATATTTTGATTTTATCTTCCATTTCTTTTGTGTGTTGTACTACTGTAAATGTAAATTGTAAAGTTCATCATACAGTATACAATTTACAGTAAACAATTAATTAATTGGTAATCTCAGTACTTTTTTATCCTCAAGATACTGTTTTAAAGCAATCAGTGCTGCAATTTCGGCTTCGGTATCGAGTTTTGATTTTAGTTTTTCAGCATCATAATACGCTTTCACAAACCCGGTATCAAAATCCCCTGAACGAAATGCTTCGTGTTCCATTACAAATTTTCCAAACGGTAATGTTGTTGTTACGCCTTCCACATGATAATTATCGATGGCTTTAATCATCAACTCAATAGATTCTTCACGGGTTTTTCCATAGGTAATCAATTTGGACAACATCGGATCATAATAGATCGGCACGTCCATTCCTTCTTCAATTCCGTTATCAACCCGAATTCCTTCGCCTTCTGGTAATTGATATTTGCTTAAAAACCCAACATTTGGTAAGAAATCATTCATTGGATCTTCGGCATACACACGAAGTTCCATTGCATGACCTTGGATTTTCAAATCTTCTTGTTTGATAGCTAAAGCTTCGCCTCTCGCCACACGAATTTGCAATTCAACCAAATCTAAACCAGAAATCATTTCCGTTACCGGATGTTCTACCTGTAAACGAGTATTCATTTCAAGGAAATAGAAATTATGATCAGCATCGAGTAAAAACTCAACCGTTCCGGCACCAAGATAATCACAAGCTTTGGCAACTTTAACAGCCGCTTCGCCCATTTTTTTGCGCTTTTCGGGTGTTAAAATCGCCGATGGCGCCTCTTCCACCACTTTTTGATGACGACGTTGAATGCTGCATTCTCTTTCAAAAACATACAATACATTGCCGTGACTGTCTGCCATCACTTGAATTTCAATATGGCGTGGTTTGGTTACATATTTTTCAATAAAAACCGAGCCGTCGCCAAAAGCATTTGTAGCTTCAGAAATTGCTCTGTCCATTTGGGAAATAAAATCTTCTTCTTTTTCAACAACACGCATTCCTTTTCCGCCACCGCCAGCAGAAGCTTTTATCAAAATTGGAAATCCGATTTCAGCTGCAATTTTCTTAGCCGCAGCAATATCGGTAATGGCATCTTCGGTTCCGGGAACCATTGGAATACCATATTCTTTTACGGCATCTTTGGCTGCCAGTTTACTTCCCATCATTTCAATGGCTTTGGATTTTGGACCAATAAAAATGATGTTGTTTTTTTCGCATTCTTCAGCAAAAGAGGAATTTTCACTTAAAAAACCATAACCGGGATGAACGGCATCAACACCGAGTTCTTTACAAACTTCGATGATTTTGTCACCGCGCAAATAGGACTGATTTGATGCTGCTTCGCCAATACAAACGGCTTCATCGGCATATTTTACGTGAAGTGCATTTCTATCGGCAGTAGAAAAAACCGCGACCGTTTTAATGCCCATTTTTTTGGCGGTTTTCATTACTCTGATGGCAATTTCACCACGATTTGCCACCAGTATTTTTTTAAATTGTTTCATGTTTTTCGACGCGAGAAGTAATCTCTTTTTAGATATTATTACTACCTACAAGGATTTGAAAACCTTGCTGGAAAACTATTTATTCAAATTCAATTAATAATTGACCTTTATCTACAGCGTTGCCTTTTTCAACCGAAATAGATTTAATAACACCATCACGCGGCGATACAAAAGCATTTTCCATTTTCATGGCTTCAAGAATTAACAATAAATCATTTTCTTTAACGGTTTGTCCAACTTCTACATTGATTTCGAGAATTAATCCTGGCATTGGTGCTTTGATTGCGTTGACTACTTTGGTTTTTCCGCGTTCAATTCCCATGCTTTTAATCAACAAATCCAAGTCGTTTTCAATAGCAACTTCATAGGTGTTGTTGTTTACTTTAACGGTATATTTTTTGGCTAAAAAATCAGCAGAGACAATTTCCGCTTTGTAAGGAATGTGATTTTTTAGTACATGGAACGTATTTTTGCCGGTAGAAACGGCATCGAGGTTTTGAAGACTGCTTTCGGTTGCATCAAAAGTTACACTATTGTTTACCGAAAGTTTATACGAATTACTCATACTATTTTATTTTTGAGCACTAAAATAGTAAAAGAAAACGTTTTCGTAGAAGGTATTTTAAATAAAATTGGAAATTTAATATAGGTTTACAAAGATTTAATGCTTTTCAAGCCTTTGCTTCGCTTCTTTCAATAAAGCAATTAAAACCTCATAATCAATTTCTTCCAATGTTTTGTATCGAAGTGATTTCACTTTACTTCGTCCGCCGTCGGAAATGAGCAGATTTTGGTGTAACTGCAACTGAAAACCATCCATAAATGCTACATCCACAAATTGCTTTTTGTGACTAGCATTTAAATAACAAAATGGTTTTTTATCTAGGTAGAAAAAAGGAATTTTCCATTTATATTCCAAAGTCGCCTCTGGAACAACTTGCTCCACTACTGCTAGTACATGCAATAAAATATCTCGGTATTTTTCTGGTTGGTTCAGTATATAAAGGTCTTGTGGCTTCACGATGATTTTTTTTTCAAAAATAATCGAAAATTTAGTTGGTCAATGAAAAAATTATCATTTACTTTGTTTTTCAAAGTACTTTAAAATGGAAAACGAAAAATACCTTAAAGACATTCAAGATATCAAACAAATGATGTCGCAATCTTCTCGCTTCATTTCATTAAGTGGATTATCGGGAATATTGGCTGGGATTTATTCCCTAATTGGTGCATGGTTAGCTTATAAAACCATTTACTTTGACACTTCGACTATGGGTTCATACAGAACGCTAATCATATCCTACGAAGCAGTGGTAAAACTATTCATCATTGCGGCTTCGGTAATTGTTTTATCAATTGTAACTGGATTGGTTTTGAGTTTGAAGAAAGCAAAAAAAGCGAATGAAAGTTTGTGGAATCCAACATCAAAACGATTATTAATCAATTTTTTAATTCCATTATTGACAGGAGGATTTTTCATCATTTTTCTTATTGAAAAAGAAATTTTAAGTCTGGTTGCTCCGTTAATGCTGATTTTTTATGGAATGGCTTGTCTTAACGCTAGTAAATATACTCTTGGCGATGTTCGATATTTAGGAATAACATTAATCATTTTAGGATTGTTATCAACTTGGTTTTTAGGTTATGGATTATTGTTTTGGGCATTAGGTTTTGGCGTTTGTCACGTTGTTTATGGTGCGTTGATGTATTTTAAATACGATAGAAATTGATTTTATGAAAAAGAAAATTTTACTCATCGCCACATTATTGATTGCTTTTTTTGTTTTTGCAAAAGTCAATTCAAATCAAGTTGAAAAAGCTTTTTCTACAATTAATAAAAAAATCGAACAATCTGTTCAAGATGGCGATATCATTTTTCAGACTTCCCAATCAAAACAATGTGAAGCAGTTCGAATTGCAACTAATTCCAAGTTTTCTCATTGCGGAATTATTTATGTTATAAATGGTGAGAAATATGTATTTGAAGCCGTTCAACCCGTTAAAACTACTCTTTTGAGCGAATGGATTAAACATGGTGAAGGCAATAAATATTTAGTTAAGCGACTGAAAAATAGTTCTGAAATTTTAACTCCTGAAGTTATTTCTAAAATGAAAAACTACGGAAAACAGTTTGACAAAAAAGATTATGATTTATATTTCGAATGGACAGACGATAAAATCTATTGCTCCGAATTGGTATGGAAAATTTATAAAAACAGCGTTGGAATAGAACTTTGTCCACTAGAAAAACTGAAAAGCTTTAATTTAGCAGACGAAAAAGTAAAGAAAATTTTAAAAGAACGTTATGGAAATAAAATTCCATTAGAAGAAAAGGTTGTTGCACCATCACAATTGGTAAATTCCACTTTCTTAGAAACTATTATTGACACTTATTAAAAATTGAAAAACATCATCCAAAATATCAACAAAGCTTTTGATCATCGCATACGCCTTGGCATTATGTCGGTATTGATGGTGAATGAAAGTGCCGATTTTAATATGCTGAAAGAATTACTTGGCGTAACCGATGGCAATCTTGCCAGTCATACCAAAGCATTGGAAACAGAAAATTATATTATGATTGAAAAACAATTTATTGGTAAAAAACCAAACACACGTTATATCGCCACAACCGAAGGTAAAAAAGCGTTCAAAGAACATATTGAAGCGCTTGAAAAATTATTATCAAAAAACTAACGCTATTTTTTTATTCATTTACTTTGAAATTCAAAGTACTTTTAAAATTAATTATGAGAGATTTAATCATCGAAAAAATGTATGAATGGAGTAAAAAACCCTATCAAAAGTTCTTCAAAAAGAACGAACCCTGGAACATTACTCCAAAAGAATTGATTTTGCTTCCCAATGACAGTTTGGGTTTTCACATGGGTTGCTTTTTGCTGCAATACAACTTTGAAATGCAACCCAAACTAGAAGATCACGATGTCATTCATGTGTTGACCAACACTGGAGTTTCGGTGATTGAAGAAATTGGAATGCAATATTATTTGTTCGGAAATGGCAAAAAAAGCGCTTATCTGTTTATGGTCATTTTTGTTGGAACGCTTTTCTACCCTAACCGACTGAAAACGTTTTACAACTATTACAAACGAGGTCAAATGGCACATCAATTCTACCATTTGGCTTTTGACAAAATGCTTTACAAATCGCTGAGAGAAATTCAATTCACTTTTAATATTAAATAATCATGGAAACATTTTCACACGAAAATCAAAAATCTGCCGGATTTTCAACCTATTTAGCGATTGGTTCTTTTGGCATTGGAACGCTTTTATTCTTATTGCATTTTGCTCTTCCCGAATATGGAATGCTCTATTTTATTGGGTATTTCTATTTGATTTTAGCTTTTTTCATCAATCTGCTGGTATTTCTGAATTTACTCTTTCTGTTTTTTATCAAACCCAATGAACGCGAAGATTTAACCATCAAAATGCTGATTATGTTGGCTAATATTCCAATCGCACTTTTATATCTCTACATCGTATTTAACAAATTTTAATCAATTATAAAACTCAACATCATGGAAAATCAAGAAATTCAAAACCAAGAACCAAAAACATTCTTTCAATCGACCACTGCCAAAATGATTATGGTAGGTTTTTTAACCTTAGTATTGCTCATTCCGTTATTTTTTGTGCAAGATTTAATCACAGAACGTTCGCAACGAAAAAACGAAGTCACACGAGAAGTTTCCAATCTTTGGGGAAGCGATATTCAATTTTATGGTCCGATTTTAAAAATACCGTACACATTTAATGAAAATTATAACGTTACCGATACCAAAACTGGCGTAACGACCATTCAGAAAAAGGTAACGACTAATTATGCCTACTTTTTTCCAAATGAGTTGACCAATTCGTCCAAAGTAATGAAAAATGAATCGCTCAAACGAGGTATTTTCAACCCAATTGTCTTTACGGCAAATATGAATTTTAAAGGGAATTTTACTTCGCCCGATTTTGCAAAATTGAATATTGCTCCCGAAAATATACTTTGGGATAAAGCTTCGATTATTGTAAAAACAACCAATTTAAAAAGCATTAAAAGTGAATTGAAAGTAGAACTAAACAGTCAAAAATTTTCGTTCGAACCTCAAAACAACGACAAAACCGACTATAGTTTGCTTTCGACATCGGTTTTTGATTATAAAAATTTAGCAACAAATGACAAAATCAATTTTAATTTCAACATTGTTTACAACGGAAGTAACAGCTTGAAATTTGTTCCAATTGGAAAAGTAACCAATGTTTCTATCGATTCTGATTGGCAATCGCCAAGTTTTGAAGGAACTTTTGCCTCAAATGATACTACAAAAAGCATTTCCGCAACAGGTTTTCATGCCGATTGGAAAGTTTTAGACATCAACAGAACGTTTTCGCAGCAATACAGCAACGTTTTACCTGATTTGGACGATTATCTCTTTGGCGTAAAATTAATCGAAACAGTGGACGAATATCAGCAAAATGAGCGCGTTTCTAAGTATGGTTTCCTCGTGATTGGTTTAACGTTCTTGATTTTCTTCTTAATTCAGTCGATTAGCAAAATCAATATCCACATTTTTCAGTATTCGATGATTGGTATTGCACTGATTATGTTTTACACGCTTTTGATTTCAATTACAGAACACAGTAGTTTCAGTTTGGCATATGGAATTTCGGGAATTGCAGTTGTGGCTTTGATTACGCTGTATTCGGTCTCCATTCTAAAAAACAAAAAATTCCCGATGTTTATTGCCACATCGCTTTCGGTTTTATACGCATTTATTTTTGTGATTATCCAAATGGAGGATTACGCTTTGCTTGCTGGAAGTATTGGTTTATTCTTTATTTTGGCGGCTGTAATGTATTTTTCAAGAAAAATTGATTGGAGTAAATAGAAACATTTCTTCTGATTTTTAATTTAACCATTAAGAAATTAAGAAAAATTAAGCGCTACAAATCTTAATGAAACTTAATTTCTTAATGGTTTTATCTTTTTGTAAAACTTTTTTAAACCATTAAGATATTTATAAAATTTAAGCGTTACAAATCTTAATGGAACTTAATTTCTTAATGGTTTTATCTTTTTGCAAAACTTTGCGTTACAAAAAATCACAAATCAACTTTCCAACCCAATTCTGGTTTGTACCAAAGCTGACCTTTTTCAACCACAAGCGGACAATCAAAATTATTGGTATATAAACTTCCAGTTCCTAAACCTTGAGGCATTTTATTATTTAACGTAAAAGTAAATTGCGCAATCGCATTCAAACCAATGTTGCTTTCCAAAGCTGAAGTAATCCACCAACCGATATTGTATTTTTCTGCCAACGAAATCCATTCCAAAGTACCACGAAATCCACCGATGAAACTTGGCTTTAAAATGATGTATTGCGGCCTAATTTTTTGCAACAAATTTTCTTTTTCAGATGCCGAAAATACGCCAATTAGTTCCTCATCCAAAGCTATAGGTAAATTCGTATTTTTACACAGGACTGACATCGTGTCAGTACGGTTTTTTTGGATAGGTTGTTCAATACTATGCAATTTAAAACCAATCAATTGATTAATTTTATTTAAAGCTTCATTTTCATCAAAAGCACCATTAGCATCAACCCTAATTTCAATCGTTTTTTCATCAAAATTTTGACGAATAAAGCGTAATAATTCCAATTCTTTGTCAAATTCTATCGCTCCGATTTTCATTTTTATACAGCCAAAACCTTGAGCAATCTTCTCCTCTATTTGCTGCTTCATGAACGCTTCATTTCCCATCCAAACCAATCCATTTATGACAATAGATTTTTTACCAGAAACAAATTCGGAAGGAAATAATTCAAACGGATTTTTGCTTTTCAAAGACAAAAAAGCCATCTCTACTCCAAACTGAATTGACGGAAATTCAATTAATTCTTGCCATAATTTTTCCTCGCCAAGATGAATATTTTCGCATGTCCATTGCAGTTTTTCTTCATAATCAACTCTATCATCAGCCGAAAGTCCGCGGAGAATTCCAAATTCACCTATTCCTTTTTTACCGTTTTCTTCCAAAATAATAAACCAAGTTTCTTTTTCCGTCATAACGCCGCGCGACGTTCCTGAAGCTTGCTTAAATTGAAGGATATACTTTTTATACGTTGCTATCAACATGTTTTTTATTCTAAAATTCGTAAAATCTTCTTGAAATCATCTGTTGGTAAACCATTTTTCTTGAAGTTTTCAAAATCTTCCTTGGTTGCTTGAACCCAACTTTTACTGGAACTTACATTGTTTGAACGGTATTTTTTATGAATATCTTTCGCATCGCTTACTCGATTAGAAAACAAATAAACATGCGCCAAACGCAATTGATGTTCGATATTTGTAGCATTCATTGAAATCGCTTTCTTAATTGCCACTTCCGCTTTAATGTATTGCTTTGTCATCAAATAAAAATCGCCTTGTAAACCATAATCCAAATCGGTTGCTCTGCCTTTTTGAATGATATCGTTTTCAATAAGCGACATTCCTTTTTCATATTCTTTAGCCGATAAAAATCGTTTTGCTTCAGCGCGAATTCCTTCCAAATAACCGTTCATCAAACCTGATTTCTTTAAGCTTTCATCCATTACATCACTAAACGCTTTTGCTTTTTCTGCTGGAATTATTTCTTTAAAATCATTGAAATTATATTTTGAAGTAAAAGTTTCAATAAAATATCCTAATAATTTATCTTTCTGATTTATAGATTTAAAAAAATCATTGTTTTCAATTTCTAAAAGTAATTCTTTTTTCGCTGCATTTGTCCAGCCATTTTTGAATTTATAATCTACCCAAGGCACAACTTCAAAAACTATTTTTTGCTTCATAATCCAATTATCACTTTCAAAAACAAACCATAGATTTTGATTACCGTTTAAACATTTCGATTTCTCTGAAAGCAATTTCGCTTCTTTGTTTATAGGTTCGTTTTGAACCACACAAGCATTTTTCAGCACAGTTGATTTCTCATACTCCAATGCGTCTTTTTCGTTGCTAAAAACAGCGTATTTACATTTATCATCTCCTGAAATTGTCGAAGCTAAAAAAACTGCTCCAGCCGAACCTTGGCTAATTCCCGTTGGATCTGGAATTGCTTTCAAAACTGAAACCAAACTCGAAGAAATCTTTTGGTTATCATCTAGAATCGAAATTCGATACACAACTTCCGTTGTTCCAAGTGGAAAATCGGCGGTTTTAATCATTTTCTTTTTTCCAGCACCAAGCGTAATCGTTTCGTTTGTAGTTCGAACATTATCCCAATATCCATCTTTAGATTGCGCTAAAACGAAAGAAGAAAACAGCGCAAACAATACATTTAATCTTTTGTTCATATTATGATTTTTATTTTCACTTAAAACAATAAGAGTGCCAAAAATTTGACACTCTTTATCATCTATTATTTATTTGATTTACAAATCAATACTTTGCCCTATTTCAAGTAACATTAAATCCTTTCCAGCATCGAAAAATTTCTTTTTTGCGTCATTGTGATCAACCATAATAAATCCAAAAGTATCAAAATGACAACCTAAAATCTTATCACATTCTACAAAATCGGAAGCCAATATTGCATCTTCCACATCCATTGTAAAGCAATTTCCAATTGGAAAAACAGCCAAATCTAGTTTAGTTCGCATTGGAATTAACTTCATATCCATCGTTAATGCTGTATCGCCAGAAACGTAAATATTTTTATGTTCACCTTCGATTACAAAACCACCAGGATTTCCACCATATGTTCCATCTGGAAAAGCGCTAGAATGAATAGCAGAAACATATTTTACTTTTCCAAAATCAAACTGCCAGCTTCCACCATGATTCATCGGATGGTATTGAAAACCTTTATTTCCGTAATACGTAGCGATTTCCCAATTAGAAACAATCACTGAATTATTGTTTTTAGCAATAACTTCAACGTCTTGAATGTGATCAAAATGCGCATGTGTAATCAGAATGTAATCTGCTTTTAATGAATTGATATCGATATGCGACGCTTTTTCATTGCCTGAAATAAACGGATCGATGATGATGTTTTTTCCGCTTACTTCAATTCCGATGCAAGCATGACCGTAAAATGTAATTTTCATAACTTATTTTTTATTTTTCTATTTCAAATACTTCTTTAAAAATATTTTCAAGCTTTCTTTTTTTTAGCCACATATAAAAACAGCTAAAAAACACAAAACAAATCATTATTGAGTTTGCAATCACAAAATCTTTATAACTAGCCGATTTCACCTGAAAATAAAAAACTAAATTAAACAACGGAATCATAGCTAAAGGCATTATTTTAAACCAATAATAAATAAATCCCAAGGGTTTAATTTCATAACTCACTTCTGTTTGATTATTACCTTTCAACTTGTAATCACCACTAATTCTGTATGTATTTGGAAAATATCCAAAAGTTTCAGTAATCTCAAACTTATTCTTTCCATACATTCCGAAGAACATTCTATCAGTTTTTGTAAATATGAAAAACACAATATTCAAAGAATATCTTTTTGTATGCAAAGTTCCAAGCTCTACATTTACCTTCAAAAACTCATTAAACTTCTCACTATCAACTTCAAAAGTACTTTTCAATCTTTTATGTTTTAAATAAAAATTTTAAACATAATTCACAACCACATCTGATATGAAGAATATCAAACACAAGGCTAAAAGTACCGCCAATAAAAACGTACTTATTGCTAATTTCTTCAATTCTGGATCTAAAAGTCGAGGCGTTTTATTTTTATAAACTGTTATCAAATGACTAATCATTGGAAAATAAGCCACGAGAAAAATGTACTGATCAAAATGAAAGTCATTTAAGAAAGCAAAAATCAGCACCAAAATCATAGCCGAAATCACCAAAAAGAAGTGATATTTCTTTGCCCATGTTCCGCCGTTTTTCACTACAATCGTGTTTTTCCCTGCTTTTCTATCGCTTTCTTCGTCGCGCATATTGTTCAAATTCAAAACTCCAACACTTAAAAATCCAATTGAAGTAGCTGGAAGTAACAACAATAAATCCAATGTTTTAGAAAACATAAAATATACTCCAAATGTACTTACCATTCCGAAAAATACAAACACAAATACATCGCCATAACCGCGATAACCATAAGCACTTTTTCCGACGGTATATCGAATTGCAGAAGCAATAGCCAAAATTCCCAATACAAGAAAGATTAAAGAAAACACCAAGTATTTCCCTTTGAAAGCAAAATAAATCAACAGAACGGCAAATAACAGCGTAATTAAGGATGTAATCACTATTGCTCGTTTCATTTCTGCAGGCGAAATTACACCGCTTTGAATAGCTCGTTTTGGTCCAACCCTATCGTCGTTATCCGTTCCTTTTACTCCATCGCCGTAATCATTGGCGAAATTGGATAGAATTTGCAATCCTAAAGTTGTTAAAAGCGCAAAAATTACAATATTCCAATTGAACATTCCTTGCGACATAGCATAAAAACTTCCCACAATAATTCCTGATACCGATAAAGGCAATGTTCTCACTCGCGCAGCTTCAACCCAATGTTTCATTTATATTTATATTAAATTTTAGATATTAAATTTTAAATATTTGATATTTGAAATCTAATATTTTATATTAATTCCAATTACTCTCGTTTTTTTCAATTTGGTACAACCAAAGATTGACATATTGATTGATTTTGTCAAATTTACCTAGTTGAAAACTGATATTTCCACCAGCGGTATGAATTGTTATCGAACCAATATTTAAGCTTTTGTGCCAAAATAATTGTGATGTCGTTATGGCTTGTATTTTTTCAATTTTAATAATTTCATTATCAACATCCCATGCGCCACTTTGCATGATAATGTGCTTATTGTTGATGAATAAACTATTATTTTTAAATCCAAAAAACAATCCAATGAATATAAAAACAGCATAAACTATCGCAATACTTTTGTATTCAAAAATGGAATTTACCAACCAATTCCCTACGGTCAAATAAGCAGTTAAAGGTAATACAATTAATATAAAGATTGAAAAGAGAAGTTTACGAAAATTTGGTTTTAATTTTTCTCCTTTTTCTGGGATTTCATTAAAAATCAATTGCAGGATTTCGTCACGTTCTATCTCATTACAACCAGGAATTTCAATGGTTGATTTGTCTTTTTTGCTTTCATCATTAATCGTTTGCTTGATTTTTATTTCAAGGATTTTTAACTTTTTTTGGAAAAAATTTCGTGTGATTTTCACAATTTGAACTTTTTCCGGCTTTAAAATCGTGCTTTGTGTGGCAATTAAACCATAAGACATAACTAACGAACCTTTTTGCTTTGCTATTTTAAAACCATAATATTTCACCAAAGTTCTAACGATATTGATGATGAAAATCACGGTAAACAATAGTACTATTGCCAGTAAAACCGAATAAACTTCCGTATTGCTTTGAATAAAATCCTTCACTTTACTTCCATCGACATATTCTTCGGCACCAGCTTGGTTGAGATTTTCATAAATGGTGAAGAAAAAAGTCAACAACAAACCGATACTTTTGGCATAATTGGACGTAATTCCAACTTTCAGCAAACTGATTAAGTCAATTTTTAAAAACGGTTTGTTCTCCATTTCTTTTTCAACCTCAACTAAATCATCAACAACTTCAACTCGTTCGTTATCCAAAAGTTTTGATTTCAAAGCCATTGCAACTTCTTTTGAAACAGCATTGATTACCGCTTCTTTTTCTTCACTTCCTGCAGAATCAATGTTGACTTGATACACATTAACAATCCTGTGAATGATGTTTTGCTTTAAATTTACCTGTTGGATTTTATGTAGTTGTATAACCGTTTTTGTTTTGTTCAAAATACCATGTTGCACAATAAATTCATTTTGCTCTTCATCAATATAGAAAGTAAAAGTTCGGTATTTCAGATAAGAATAAACGCCGAAACCCAGTAAAACCAAAACAAAAATTCCAATTCCCCAAAAAATATCAGTTGCTTTTCCCTTTAAAAAGAAAATGATTAGTACAATCCACATCGCTTTTAAAAATTCGAAAAGCGAATTAGCAAACAAGACGAGTAAACCTGTTTTGGATTGTCTTTGTGGAGTTGAAAATTCAGATTTTATCATAATTGCTTTTGAATTTTACCCATTAGCAACTGCTTGATATCTTCGGCTTGCTCATTTTTAATCCCTGGAATTGACACATCACTAGAATCGCCACCAGCAGTGAAGATTTCTACTTTTGCCAAATCAAAATAACGCGAGATAAAACCTTCGTGTAAGGCAACATGCTGTACTCGATTGTAGGGAATAATCATCGTATTGGTAGCTAAAATTCCGCTTCTGTAGATTACATCGTGTTCTCTGAAGGCGAAACCTCTTTTGTGAAACGAAATGCGACACAAAAAAAATGTAAACCCCAAAAACAAAACATAAACCAATCCGAAAAGCCAAGCCATGGAATGAATTTCTTCAACAAAATAAATAATTACAGCTGAAGCTATCCCAATTAATAGAAAAATTGCCGTAATATTTAATAAAATTACGTTCCAATATTTTGGTTGCAATGCATTCAAATTTACCGTTTCATATCTTGGTAAATTAGTAATATCAATTGGTTCGTTGGTGAAGTTTTCCATTTTAAATATTAGATTTTAGATATAAGATATTAAATATATTGCGCTGAACTATATTTAGTATTTAAAATTTGATATTTAAATTATGGTAACCACTTTTTATCAAAGTTAGGTTTTCTTTTTTCCAAAAACGCATCTCGACCTTCTTTGGCTTCGTCAGTCATGTAAGCTAAACGTGTAGCTTCGCCAGCAAAAACTTGTTGTCCAACCATTCCATCATCGGTTAAATTCATTGCGAATTTTAGCATTTTGATAGATGTTGGCGATTTTGCCAAAATCTCTTGTGCCCATTCATAAGCTGTATCTTCCAACTCAGCATGCGGAATTACAGCATTGACCATTCCCATTTCAAAAGCATCTTGAGCGGAATAATTTCGTCCTAAAAAGAAAATTTCTCTGGCTTTTTTTTGTCCGACCATTTTAGCTAAATACGCCGAACCATATCCACCGTCAAAACTCGTAACATCGGCATCGGTTTGCTTGAAAATTGCATGTTCTTTACTGGCTAATGTCAAATCGCATACCACATGAAGCGAATGTCCGCCACCAACTGCCCAACCAGGAACGACACAAATCACCGCTTTTGGCATAAAACGAATTAATCGCTGCACATCCAAAATATTCAATCTATGATAGCCGTCATCACCAACATAGCCTTGATGTCCACGCGCTTTTTGATCGCCTCCAGAACAAAACGACCAAATTCCGTCTTTGGAACTTGGACCTTCGGCAGAAAGCAGAACTACTCCAATAGAAGTATCTTCCTGAGCATCGTGAAAAGCTTGCAGTAATTCGGCAGTAGTTTTTGGTCGAAAAGCGTTACGAACATCTGGTCGATTGAAAGCAATTCGTGCTACGCCATTGCATTTTTTGTAGGTTATATCTTCAAATTCTTTGGCAATTTGCCATTGTATTTTACTCATATTAGTATCTGATTTTTAAATTTATGGTTCTTATATTTTAGTTAAAAAAATCGCTTCCTAATGAAAACTATTTATTTTAGCGTAAAAATAAACGATTTTACACTTAAAACTAAACTATCTGTTATAATATTATGAATAAATTTTCGCTCTTTTTGGGAGTTTTATCCCTTAGCTTTACTTCCTATTCTCAGCAATATGATTTTCAAACCATTAAAGAAATCAATTGTTTACCTGTAATTTCTCAAGGAAATACTGGAACTTGCTGGAGTTTTTCGAGTACTTCGTTTCTTGAAACCGAAATAATTCGCACAACTGGACAAAAAGTAGATTTATCTGAAATGTATAATGTTCGTTTTACTTATTTGGCAAAAGCCGAAAATTATGTAATGCGACAAGGAAAAGCACAGTTTGGCGAAGGCGGATTAAATCACGATGTTATCAACAGCGCCAAAAAATATGGTTTAACTACTGAAGCTGTTTTTAGCGGAAAACTTTCTGCTGATGCCAAACACGATCATTCAAAAATGGTTGACGAACTTGAAGCAATTGTAAAAAAAGCGGTAGCAGAAACACCTCTGAAATATCCAAATTGGAAAGAAGATTACAACGCTGTTTTAGACAAATATCTTGGTAAAATTGACGCTGTAAAACCAACTGACGCTAAAGAATACAAAATCATTTTAAACGATTATGTAACGATTACTTCTTTCACTCATGTGCCATTTTATTCAAAATTTATCTTGAATATTCCCGATAATTTTTCCAATGAAAGTTTTTATAATGTTACTTTAGATGATTTTGTACAAAATATAGACAATGCATTAGATAAAGGTTTCACTTTAGCATTAGACACTGACGTAAGTGAAGAAACTTTTTCGACAAAAAATGGTATTGCCGTTATTCCTGAGAATAGTTCTGATATGGAAACTATTTTAACCGAAATCAAACCTGAAAAGCAAATCACTCAGGAATATCGTCAGGCAGAATTTGAGAATTACAATACGGTTGATGATCACTTGATGCACATTGTTGGAAAAGTGAAAGACCAAAAAGGAAACATTTATTATAAAGTAAAAAACTCTTGGGGAACAACTTCTGGAAAAGACGGTTTTATGTACATGAGCGTTCCTTTTATAAAACTCAAAGCCATTTCGGTTATGCTACACAAAGATGGTTTGACAAAAAACACACGAAAAGCATTGAATATTTAATAAAAAAGGAAGCAAATCGCTTCCTTTTTTGTTATCCTATTTTAACTGAAGTCATCGTTAACGAACCGCCAACAGCTTTATCATTGAAAAATGAAATTTCGTCTTTACCGTTTTGTAATCCTAAAGTATAAAGCAACGGATAGTAATGATCTGGTGTTGGAATAGCCAATTTTGCTGCCGTTCCAAGCGATTGATAATTAATTAATGATTTGAAATCGTTATCTGTGATTTTTTGTTTAAACAATGAATTCATTTCGTTTGCCCAATCAAAACCATATTCTGGCTCGTTAAGTTTATCCCAAGCTACCATTCTCAGATTATGCACCATATTTCCGCTACCGATAATCAAAACACCTTTTCTTCTCAAAACAGCCAACTCTTTTGCTAATTCATAATGATATTGTGGCGGTTTATTGTAATCAATACTTAGTTGCAATACTGGAATATCAGCATCGGGATACATGTGTCGAACTACTGTCCAAGTTCCATGATCCAAACCCCAATTGTGATCTAAACCAACTTGAGTTGAAGTTATTAACTTTGCTGTTTCTTCTGCTAAAATTGGATTTCCCTTTGCCGGATATTGTACATCAAACAATGCTTGAGGAAAACCTCCAAAATCATGAATAGTTTTAGGATTTTCCATTGCAGTAATGTGTGTTCCTTTTGTCAACCAATGTGCCGAAACGACCAAAACAGCTTTTGGACGAGGAATTTCTCGACCTAATTTTGCCCATTTTTGCGAAAACTCATTGTCTTCTATTCCGTTCATTGGCGAACCGTGTCCAATAAAAAGTACTGGCAACTGAATATCTGTTTCGTTTAACTCTTTTGACCAATTGTATAATGGTGTTAATGCCATAGCGGTTGTTCCTCCTATTACTGTTTTTATGAAATCTTTACGACGCATGTTTGAAACATTTGTATATACAAATATACTATGTAATTCAAAATCACTTTCAAAATATTTGTTAAATCTTTAGAATAAATTTAAAGTCTAAATAATATTCAATTAACATAAAAATGGTAACTTTAATAAAAATAAAATTAATGGAAAATAATATCTTCATTTTTGGAATTATTGCGGTTGTATTGATTGTTTTAATCATATTCTTGGTGGGTCAAAATCAGAAAGACAAAGAAAATTTAGAGGAATATCTAAACAACGAAAACTCTTTTATTGACAAAGAAGACGACGAATTAAATGACGATTAATCTAATTTTTGTTTTATTTTTACGTTTATAAAATAAATTTAAAAAATGAAATCCAAGATTTTTCTATTCGTTTTCTTCATTGGAATTACATCTGCTTTTAGTCAAACTATTGATGAAAAATTTGTTGTCGGCAAATGGAAGGTAAAAAAAGCTATCGTTACTAAAAACGGAGAAAATCCCGAAATTTTAGAACTCTTGGATGGTTTCCAAAAAGCAACTTATGTTTTTAATGCTAATCACACTTTTGAATTTTCAACTACGAGTAAATCCAAAATGATAGAACAATTAGGAAACATTTTCAAGAAAAACGAATGGTATTTTGATGCCAATAAAAAACAGCTTCGCGTTGGTCATAACGACGACAACTACTCCAACATTATTTTTCACATAAAAATTGAAGACAAAAAAATCATTTTTACCATAGAAGATACTTTTATCGAAATGGTCATGAAGAAAGTCAAATAAATTGAAACTAAATTAGTTTAATAGAAACTACAATTACGAAAAATCAATTCTATAATTTTAGTTTACCTCTAATTTGTTTCTTTTTTGTAATTTGTAACCTTTTGAAAAAACAAGCGTATAATCAAAACTATAAACCAATTACTATGACATTTTTTGAAAATCTTGAACCATTACTCAGAGCGTTTTGGTATATCGCTTTGCCGGTAAGTTTGTTTTTTTTGCTCCAAACCATTATGACTTTTGCTGGTTTTGGCGGAGCTGATGTTGAAACTGATATTGAAACCGAAGGTCACGACATTGGCGATGCTCCTTTTGAATTGTTCACTCTTCGAAATCTTATTAATTTCCTTTTAGGGTTTAGCTGGAGCGGAATTTCCTTCTACAATTCCATCGAAAACAAAACCGTTTTAATTTTTGTTGCCACAATTGTTGGTGCTGTTTTTGTTGGATTATTTTTCTTTATCATTAAGCAAATGATGAAACTAAACGAAAATAATTCTTTTTCATTGTACAAAGCCATAGACAAAACTGCAACGGTATATCTTTCTATTCCCGAAAAAAAATCAGGGAAAGGCAAAATACAAATCAGTATCAACGGTTCATTTCACGAATTGGAAGCTTTAACCGAAAACGACCGAATTGAAACTGGTGCAGTTGTTTCTGTGACTAAAATTGAGAACAATATCCTAATTGTAGAAAAAATTTAATTCTTTATATATGCAACAAATCATTATTATTGTAGTTTTAGTCATTGTACTTTTTGTAACTATCACAGCACTAATTTCGCGTTACAAACGTTGTCCGTCGGATAAAATATTAGTTATCTATGGAAAAACTGGTGGAACTTCTGCTAAATGTGTTCACGGTGGCGGAGCTTTCATTTGGCCAGTTATTCAAGATTATGCTTTCTTAGATTTGAAACCAATTTCTATTGAAGCCAATTTGACCAACGCACTTTCTAGACAAAATATTCGTGTTGATGTTCCATGTCGATTTACCATTGCCATTTCTACTGAAACCGATAGTATGAATACGGCTGCCGAGCGTT
>NZ_JACTAC010000068.1 GCF_014486675.1 Flavobacterium macrobrachii | reverse complement strand
TACACTGTATCCTGTTGGGCTCACAATTCCATTAGCAACTATTATATAGGTTTCATCAGCAGCTAAAGAAGTTGTTAAATTATAAATACTTTCACTTGAAGAAGAACTAGTAGAAGGTGCGATATCAATACTTATCGAAGTTTCTGCTGGTAATTCTATAAATGGTGTTGCAGTTCTAAAGGCAAAATTATCTAGAGCTAAATCTCCATTGATATATACATCCACTTCGGCTGCGATAGCATCAGGGGAATTATGGATTACTTGTACTTTGGCAGTTGGATTGTACAAAGGCAATGGAATTAGTGCTCCACCAGTTGCTTTTGCAACCCATAACCCAAATTCAGGTCCATCACTATTGTTGGCAGGATTTAAAAAACCACTCGCTACAACTGTTATAGCATCGGATTGTAAAAATAAATCACTTAAAGGAGCTGAATATCTAGCTACACTAACTGTACCAGTTTCATCTCTAACATCTAATACATAATTGGCTGTTTCTAACTCTAAATAATTAGAAAAAGTACCATAAGCTAAATTATTAACTATTGTTCCAGCGCCAACACCTGTTTCAACAACATCAACTGTTGGAGCATCTGGAGAACCATGTGCTACTAAAACATCAGTATTTGTTAGAACAGGTGTTCCTTCACGACCACTACTGTAAACACTTAAAGCAAAATTTGGTGCAACAGAATAACCACTTGGACTAACGATACCATTAGCAACAATAATATAGGTTTCACCTGCAGTTAATGTCGTAGTAGTTGTAGATAGTGTCTCTAAAACTGATGTACTACTAGCTGGTGCAACATCAATAGTAATTGGTGCGTGCGCAGGTAAATCGATAAATGGAGTAGCCGTTCTAAAAGCAAAATTATCCAATGCGATTGTACCATTAATGTACACATCAACTTCTTGTGCCGCTAAGTCGGGTGAGTTGTGAATGACTTGCACTCGTGCGGTTTGTGCGTAAGTAAACGTAATGCCAAATAGGATTAACAATTTACATAGATTAGTAATTTTTTTCATAGTTGTTTAATTTTTGTTTAACATTATAAAAGTAATATTAGTCATTTGTTAAAACGTTAATAAAACATTAAAAAACGATTTTGTTATGAAAATTTTAACTAATGTAAAGCATTGAAAACAAGATTTCTAATATTATTTTTTTAAAACACCAGTAAAATAGTAGCTTTAATTTATTTTATTAATAGGCAAGTCACTGAAATTAGATGTTTGATATTAAACAGTTTAGAAAATATAGACTTCAGTAGGAGTAAAATCAATATATAAAGCTATTCATCTTGATGTTATAGGTGTAAAATGAATTGAAAAAATGATAAATACTTTAGTTATATGCACTAAATTAATTGAAAAAAGGAATAATGCTTTTGGAATGAGGACAAAATGAATTGTAAATATGATAAAACAGTTCTAAAGGCATTTAATAATACTATTGCTTGAGACATGTTAATTTTGTAAAAGCGTTTTTAACATAAAATAGTGCTTATATTTATAAAAATTTCACTAAAATTGACGGTTTTTTAAAATACACAAAATACATGAAGTCAATACAACTGATGGTCCTTTTTGTTGCATCTCTTTTCTCGGCAACAGCACAGCAAAAAATTACAGTAGAAGAAATTTATAGAGGTGAGTTTCGTACCAAAGGAATGGATGCATTACAGTCCATGAAAAACACAAATCAATATACAGTTCTAAACACCGATAGAACTTCGAGAAGTCAGCAGATTGACTTATATGATTTTGCTACGCTAAAAAAAGTTGCTACATTATTAGATACTAAATCGCATACTGATTTAGCCGATGGGATTGATAGCTATACTTTTAGCAATGATGAAAAGCAAATTTTAATTGCAAATAACACTTCTCCAATTTTCCGTCATTCGTTTACAGCTACTTATTATTTATATAATCTTGCCACAAAAGAATTGACTAAAGTTTTAGAAAATGTGCAAGAGCCAACGTTTTCTCCAGACGGAACTAAAATTGGTTATGCTAAAGAAAACGATTTGTTTATCTATGATATTGCGTCAAAAGCAATCACTCAAGTAACTACTGACGGAAAGAAAAACGAAATCATTAACGGAATTACGGATTGGGTTTACGAAGAAGAATTTGCCTTTGTAAGAGCTTTTGATTGGAGTTCAGATAGTAAAAAGTTAGCTTTCATTAGATTTGACGAAAGTAAAGTGCCACAATTTTCTATGGATATGTATCAAAAAGATTTGTATCCAACATCACAAACTTTCAAATATCCAAAAGCTGGAGAAAAAAATTCTGAAGTTTCATTACATATTTTTGAAGTAGGAAGTAAATCAGCGAAGAAAATCAATTTAGGAAACTACTCTGATTTTTATATTGCAAGAATGAAATGGACAAATGATGCAAATATTTTGTCTGCGCAAGTGTTAAACCGTCACCAAGACAATTTAGATTTGATTTTTGTTGATGGAACTATAGGAACTCCAAAAGTGATTTTGAACGAAAAAGACAAAGCCTATGTTGATGTAACCGATAATTTGACATTCTTAAAAGACAATAGTTTTATTTGGACATCAGAAAAAGATGGTTTCAATCATATTTATTTATACGATAAAACTGGAAAATTAAAAAACCAAGTGACCAAAGGAAAATGGGAAGTGACTTCTTACTATGGTTTTGATGAAAAAACAAAAACAGTTTTCTATCAATCAGTAGAAAATGGATCAACAGTAAGAGACGTTTATAAAATTTCGCTTGACGGAAAAAAGAAAGTGAAATTATCTTCACAAGTGGGAACAAATGGCGCGACTTTTAGTCCGGATTTCACTTATTACATCAACACTTATTCTAGTGTTACAACTCCGCCAACTTATACTTTGAACAGTTCAAAAGACGGAAAACAAGCGCAAGAAATTGTAAATAATACTCCTTTAGTAGAAAAAATTAAAAAATATGATTTGCCAACAAAAGAGTTTTTCGAATTAACTACAGAAAAAGGTCACAAGTTAAATGCTTGGATGATTAAACCAAAAGATTTTGATGCTAATAAAAAATATCCAGTTTTTATGTATCAATATTCTGGTCCAGGTTCACAAGAAGTGGCTAATAACTGGTTGGATACAAACGATATGTGGTTTATGATGTTGTCTCAACAAGGATATATTACAGTTTGTGTTGACGGTCGTGGAACAGGTTACAAAGGTGCCGATTTCAAGAAATGTACTCAAAAAGAGTTAGGAAAATTTGAAGTTGAAGATCAAATTGATGCTGCAAAAGTTATTGGAAATTATGCTTATGTAGATAAATCTAGAATTGGTATATTTGGCTGGTCGTATGGTGGATTTATGTCGAGCAACTGTTTGTTCAAAGGTGCTGATGTTTTCAAAATGGCAATTGCTGTTGCCCCAGTAACTAATTGGAGATTTTATGATAGCATTTACACTGAAAGATACATGACAACACCACAAGAGAATGCAAGCGGTTATGACGATAATTCGCCAATAAATCATGTGAATAAATTAAAAGGAAACTTTTTATTAATTCACGGAACAGCCGATGATAACGTCCATGTTCAGAATTCAATGCAAATGATTGAAGCATTAGTTCAAGCCAACAAACAATTCGATTGGGCAATTTATCCTGACAAAAATCACGGAATTTATGGAGGTAAAACCAGAATTCAGTTGTATAACAAAATGACAAATTACATTAAAGAGAAATTATAATCAACAAACCAACAAAAATTAAACCAATATTTATGAGTGAAACTACAGTAAAAACAGGTCATCCAAAAGGACTTTGGGTACTATTCGGAACCGAAATGTGGGAAAGGTTCAACTTCTATGGAATGCGAGCGATTTTAACCCTTTTTATGGTGAATTCGTTGATGATGAAAGAAGAAGAAGCATCGATTATTTACGGTGGATTTCTTGGTCTTTGTTATTTAACGCCAATGCTTGGTGGATTTATCTCTGACCGTTTCTTTGGAAACAGAAATTGTATCATGATTGGTGGTGTAATGATGGCAATCGGACAAATGATGCTATTCTTTAGTGCTAGTGTTTTCAGTACAAATTTAGGATTAGCCAATACATTAATGTGGTCAGCATTAGGTATCATTGTTTTTGGTAATGGATTTTTTAAACCAAATATTTCATCAATGGTAGGAAGTTTATATCCAAAACAAGAAAAATCTAAATTGGATACTGCTTTTACAATTTTCTACATGGGAATCAATATTGGTGCTTTTTTAGGTCAATTTATTTGTCCATTAATTGGAGATGTTAAAGACTCTGGTGGAATTAGAGATGTACATGCTTTCAAATGGGGATTTTTGGCAGCGTCAATCGCAATGATTTTGGGAACAGCAATTTTCTTTTTCTTAAAAAATAAATATGTAGTTACACCAGAAGGAAAACCAATTGGTGGATTACCATCAGGAAATGATACTGCTGATTACGAAGAAGGTGAATCGCAAAAAGCGGAGTTTTCAATGGCTTCGATATTTAAAGCAGTTATAATTTTTGCTATTGTGTTCTTCATTTTTAATTATTTTACAGAAGGTGACAATGTTGTAAAAACAATAATTTATCCAATAATCTACGCTAGTGGAGTTTCGCTTGCAGCATTAATTTTAATGGATAGTACCTTAACAAAAGTAGAAACTGACAGAATTTGGGTTATCTATATCATGTCATTTTTTATTATTTTCTTTTGGGCAGCTTTTGAACAAGCAGGTTCGTCTTTGACTTTTATTGCTGATAATCAAACGGATAGAACTTTTCTTTTTGGTTGGCAAATGCCTGCATCAATGGTTCAAATATTTAACGGTTTGTTCGTTGTAATTTTTGCTTTTCCATTTAGTGTTTTGTGGGATAAATTAAGAGCAAAAAATAGCGAACCACTTTCTACAGTAAAACAATCGATAGGTTTATTGTTAATTGCTGTAAGTTATTTTATCATTGCACACAATGTAAAAGATTTAGGAAATACAGGTTTGTTAGCTATTAAGTGGTTGATTTTATTATATTTAATTCAAACTTTTGCAGAGTTATGTTTGTCGCCAATTGGTTTATCGTTAGTTGGTAAATTAGCTCCAAAACGTTTTGCATCATTGGCTTATGGTGTTTTCTTTATTTCGAGTGCAGCAGGATATGCTTTGTCTGGAACTTTAGGTTCAATTCTTCCTGCAACTGGAGATAAATTCAAAAAAGCTTCTGAACTTGGAATTGATTTACAAGGAATTTTGGATAAAACCATTACGCCAACACCAGAACAATTAAAACTTTTAGACGCTAATCAAATTAGTGCTTATAACCATTCATTTGCTGGTTTCGAAATCACTAATTTATATGAATTCTTCATGGTGTTTGTTGTACTTTGTGGAATTGCATCATTAATTTTATTCTTATTAACACCAGTTATCAAAAAAATGATGCACGGTGTGAGATAATCACAATTAAAAATATTTTTATATCTTTCAAACCTACAAGAAATCCTTGTAGGTTTGTTATTTTAATATCTTATAAATTATGTGGAAAAGTCATCCTAAAGCATTGCCTTATTTGTTTTTATCCGAAATGTGGGAACGTTTTGGTTACTATTTAATGATCGGAATTTTTACGCTTTATCTAAAAGATGTCGAAGCAGGATTTGCCATGACCGAAAAAGAAGCTTCGGATTTGTATGGAACTTTCATCGCTTTGGTTTTCTTAACGCCTTTTATTGGCGGATTAGTTGCAGATAGGTATTTGGGTTATAAAAAGTCAATTGTTCTTGGTGGAATAATGATGGGTGCAGGTTATTTTATGATGGGAATTCATGATATTGTGATGCTTTACATTGCTATGACATTGGTAATTGTAGGTAATGGATTTTTCAAACCTAATATTTCTACGCTTTTAGGAAATTTTTATAACGAAGATAAATATAAAGAGAAAAAAGACGAAGGATACAATATTTTCTATATGGGAATTAACGTTGGAGCTTTCATTTGTAACTTCTTTGGTGCCGCTTTGCAAATCCTTTTAGGTTGGCAATATGCGTTTATGGCAGCTGGAGTTGGAATGTTTATCGGTGTAATTGTATTCCTTTTAGGAACAAAACACTATGGCGACAAAACCGAAAAGAAAGGAATTCAACAAGGCGATATGCCATTTTATAAAATTGTTTTGTATATCCTTGTTCCATCGGTAGTTTTTGGAATTATTGGTTGGTTGATAAAAGGTGTTCAATCGGATGTAAATTTAGATAGCGCTATTTTCGGTTCGGATAGTACTGATGCGTTTATATTTGCCTGTATTCCGGTAATTTATTTTTATGGAAGTTTATATTTCAAAGCTAAAGTTGATGAGAAAAGACAAATAGGAGCTTTACTTTCTATTTTTGCGGTTGTAATATTATTTTGGGCAGTTTTTAAACTTAATGGTTCAGCGTTAACAACATGGGCAGATAGATATACTGATAGAGAAATTACAGGAACAACACAAACCGTTTTTAGTAGTTTAAAGTTATCCAAAGATGTTGAATTCAAAAAAGATTCAACTGAATTATATGACTCTAGTTTCCGATTGCAAAAAGAAAACGGAGTGGTAAAAAAAGAAGTAAATTATCCAGTATATTTTAGAAATGTTGCCGAAGAGAATAAACCAAATGAAGGTTCAAAGGTATCACTTTGGGCAACCAATTTAAGTCAATCAATAAATCCAGGTTGGGTTATCATTTTGACACCTTTAATTGTTGCATTTTTCACTTATTTGCGAAGCAGAAAAAAAGAGCCATCAACACCAACAAAAATTGCTTTCGGATTATTAATTTCCGCTTTATCGGTTTTAGTGATGGTTGCAGCAGTTCATATTGGAAACAATGGAACCGAGAAAGTATCGGTTTGGTGGTTGGTTGCCAATTATGGAATTATCACTATTGGAGAGTTATTTTTAAGTCCGATGGGATTGTCAATTGTTTCTAAATTATCACCAAAAAACATCACAGCTTTAATGATGGGCGGATGGTTTTTATCAACTTCCATCGGAAATAAATTATCAGGAGTTTTAGCAAGTATGTGGGATCAATATGATGACAAAGCTAATTTCTTTTGGGTAAACTTCGGACTATTAATGTTTGCAACACTATTAATGTTTGCTTTAGTGAAAAATCTAAACAAGGTAATGAAAGATCACGGAATTAATTAAGTATGGAAAAAAATCTAACTATCGACCAAATTCAAGATTTTAAAGGAAAATATCCAAAACAACTTTGGTATTTATTCTTCTCCGAAATGTGGGAACGTTTTTGTTTTTATGGAATGCGCGGCATGTTAGTTGTTTTTATGGTACAACATTTAGGAATGAATGAAAAGGTTGCCAATCTACAATATGGTGCAACTCAAGCTTGGGTTTATGCCTTTACATTTATTGGCGGATTATTTGCTGATAAAATTCTTGGATTAAGAAAATCACTTTTTTGGGGAGGAATTTTGATGATTATAGGAAGTGTAATTCTTGCTGTCGATCCAAAAAATTTCTTTTTTATAGGAATTGGTTTTACAATTGTTGGAACAGGATTTTTTAAGCCAAATATTTCCTCAATGGTTGGTCAATTATACCGTGATGGCGATCCAAGGCGTGATGCTGGTTTTTCATTCTTTTATATGGGAGTAAATCTAGGAGCTTTAATTGGCGGATATATTTGTATTGCGGTTGCCGAAGGTTCGCTTTGGCAGTCATTAGTTCCTGAAAATCTTAGATGGAATGTTGGTTTTGGATTTGCAGCAGTTGTAATGATTATCAGCTTACTAACGTTTACTCAAACGCAAAAAAGCCTCGGCAACATTGGGTTATCACCATTGTTAGATATGGAGAAATCAAAAAAGAAGTTATACGAAATGTTGACTTTTATAGGTTCGTTAGCGATTGTTCCAGTTATTATAGTAATGGTTGCCAATACTGAATATACCGATTATTTTATGATGTTTATTGGTCCAGCTTCAGTGTTGTATTTGTTTTATGAAATGAAGAATTTTTCTTCAGTCGAAAATAAAAAACTTTTGGCAGCGTTGATTTTTATCATTTTTTCTATTTTCTTCTGGGCATTTTTTGAGCAAAGCGGTGGTTCATTAAGTTTGTTTGCAGCTAATAATTTGAATAATGAAATTGCAGGAATTCAGTTAAGTCCAAATGGAGTGAATAATTCTGCTAATTCATTATTTGTAATTGGTTTTGCAGCATTAGTTGGATTAGTTTGGCTTTGGATGGCTAAAAGAAAAATCGAACCTAATACAGTTATTAAATTTGGTTTAGCTTTTATATTTTTAGCAGCTGGATTTTGGATTTTTTATTATACTAAATTCTTTGCCGATTTAAACGGAAGAACTTCATTAGGAATTTTCACTTTCGGATGGTTTATTATCACATTTGGAGAGCTTTGTCTATCGCCAATCGGAATGTCAGCCATGACAAAATTATCACCACAAAAAACTCAAGCCGTTATCATGGGAATGTGGTTTTTAGCAAGTGCTTATGGTCAATATTTCGCTGGATTGTTAGGCGCAAACATAGCCGAAGCTTCTGAAAATGCAACCAATTTAGAAAAACTAAATACTTATGCTGATGGCTATGAGCAGTTGGCGATTTATGCTTTAATTGCTGGAATTGTATTAATTGTCATTTCACCATTAGTTAAAAAATTGATGCAAGACGTAAAATAGTTGTTTACTGTTTGGCATTCTTTTTGTTATATTTGAAAAAAATTATTCACAATGAAAAAAATAGTCTTAACGTTATTCTTAGTTTTAGGATCGTTTACAATACAAGCCCAAGAGTTAACTTGGGAAACTGATATCAACAAAGCAATTGAAGTTTCAAAAAAATCAAAAAAACCTTTGTTGTTGTTTTTCACAGGAAGTGATTGGTGCGGATGGTGCATTCGTTTACAAAACGAAGTGATGAAAAAACCAGAATTTGCAAAATGGGCAAAAGATAATGTAGTTTTAGTTGAATTGGATTTCCCAAGAAAAACGCCAATGAAACCAGAACTTCAAAAGCAAAATTTTGAATTGCAACAGCTATTTGCAGTACAAGGTTATCCAACAATTTGGTTGGCTAATGTAACTCAAAAAGATGGCAAAGTAAACTTTGAACAGTTAGGAAAAACAGGTTATGTTGCAGGCGGACCAGAAGCTTGGATTGCTGGAGCTAACCAAATTTTAGCTAATAAAAAATCGTAATTCAATAAGTCAATTTGAATTTCTTTGAAAGAAAGGTGTCGAACTAAAATTTATAAAATCCTTTTTCATGCGTGTTATGGAAAAGGATTTTTTCTTTTCTACACGTTGCTTCCCAAAGTTTGCTGTAACTTTTAAAATTAGAACCATCAGCAATAATGACTTTTGGTTTGTAGTATTGCAAAACTCTAGACAAATTTATCTTTGGCGATGTAATAATAACCAAAATATCAGGTTGAATTTTGGGATTATAAATCGATGAACTGTCGATGATTAAAACCTTTTTGTTGTTGATGTAAAGTAAGTTTTCAAGTATTTGCTTTTTCTGAATTTTGCAAAAATTTCCAACCAAATAAGACTGAACTGCAATATTTTTATCAATAGTCGTCAAAATACTGTCGTTTGCATAAATAGTTACATTCTCACCATTTCGTTCAGTTATAATCGTATTTTTTCGGCTATTGAAAACAATTCCTTCTTGTCCAGTTTGTGTTTCCATTTTTTGAAAAATAAAAACAAATTGAAGTACGAGTAAACTCAATATACCAAACACTAATCGAGGAAAAGTTGCTTTTTTGAACCATAAAATCCATCCAATAATTACAAAATAGGAAATCCAAAGCATCGATTCAGAAAACGAAATGTTTTTAATGACAAAACTTTCAAATGATGCAACCCAATGAATGATTGCATTTAGCAACCAGATTGACCATTCCAAAGGTTTGATAACAAACATTGGTACAAATCCAAAACAAGCAAATAGTAATGAAAAAACACCAATTGCCATAACGACACTTAACAATGGTATGATTAAAATATTGGTTAAGAAAAATAATCCCGGAAACTGATGAAAATAAAAAATACTCAACGGCATTGCGCCAATTTGTGCCGATGTTGACATGCAGATAATTTTCCAAAAATAGTTGATAACACTGTTTTTTGGAACCCAAATTTTGGCATAAAGAGGGTCAACCCAAACAATGAAGAACAAAGCAAGATAACTCAATTGAAAACCTACATCATAGAGAAACGATGGTTTTACTAATAAAATTAAAAACATCGAAACCAATAGAGTGTGATACATATTTACCGTTCTGCCTAAATTGGTTCCAATGGCTAAAAACGAAAACATGGTTACCGAGCGAACAACCGATGGCGATAATCCAGCTAAAACAGCAAACGACCATAATGATAAAAGAATAATCAATAACTTGGTTGCTTTTCCTTTTTTTGAATTAGGAACTGAACGAAGCAAGAACATGATAAAACCCATAATTAATCCAACATGTAAGCCCGAAACTGACAAAATATGAACAGCGCCAGCATATTGATAATCTTTCAAGATTTCAGGAGAAATATCTTGTTGTTGACCAAGGAGCAATGCAATAAAAACCGTTAATTCTTCTTTGCTTAAGCTTGATTTTTGAAAAACTTCAATGATTTTTTCTCTATAATTCGAGAAAAATATCCAAATCGAATTTTCATGACCAATTGTTTTTACCGTTTCGGGTTTGGCATAAATTTGACCATAGATTTCTTGGTTTTCCAAATAATTTCCATAGTCAAATTGATTGGGATTAAAAGGAGATTTATTGCTGTAAAATGTTCCACTAAGAGTTGCTAAATCCCCAATTTTTATTCTTTTTAAATTGCGGTCTATTGGGAAGTTTACAATTATTTTACCATAGCTTTCTTGGTTTTCAATTGATTTGATTTTTGCTACATATCGGTAGTTTTTTTTCGTATTCTTGAGTTTTTCATCAAGTAAAACGCTGTAGTTTAGATTTTGATTTACATCAGGAATTTGGTGAATATAATGCTTTGGATTAAAAGTCTCTTTGTGGATTGTTGCGGTTGAAATTCCCAAAAAGATAGAAGATGTAAGCGTGAAAACCCCGAATAAAAAATGAAATTGTTCTGTTTTCTTTTTAATTATATGAGAAACAAATAACAAAATTAAACTCAGCGAAAGAAGAGCAAAAGATAACTTTGGACTTATATCCAGCATCGAAAATAATAGAATGCCAGTTATAAAACCAATTGTAATTTTTGTTAAAGGAAAATGTAAAAATTTCATGAAGACTAAGCTACATGATTATTTTTATATTTGCAAGAAAATTAATCTAAGATACGATTTACCTGTGCGAAAGTTCTTTGATAGTAAGCTTCTTTAGTTGAAGAAACAATTACACCTAAGCTAGTTGAAGAATGGATAAATTTAATTTCATCTCCATTAATTTCAGTTATCATTCCTACGTGAGAAATACGTTTGCTTACGGTTTTGAAGAAAATTAAATCGCCAACTTTATATTCGTCTTGATTTAAAATCCTACCAATTTTTGCCATTTCATGAGACGAACGAGGCAGAGTAATATCAAATTTTTTAAACGTAGAAAACATCAATCCAGAACAATCAAAGCCATCTTTTGAAGTTCCACCACCACGATATCTTGTGCCTAAATTATCAGATGCATTGTTGATTAATTGTTCAATTAAATAATTGCTTTCTTCGTCAATTAGAATGTCATCATCGTTAGTAGTGTTGATGATAGATGATTTGTTTTCCTTCTTTTTAGCTTCTTTTCTGTTGGAAGATTTTGGCTTTTCGCTTTTCACTTTTTCGATAGAAGTAGTAGCAACAGCATTATCGGATAAAGGCGAAGCGTAAATTCCTTTTTTTATGGCTTGTTCTTTGGAAGTAACTATTTTACCAGATTGAGCCAATGCAGTACTGCTGATTGTTAAAATCAGTAAAATTATAGCTATGTATTTTAGTTTTGCCAAAAAAAATGTCTTTTTGCAAATTTAGAAAAAAATAACAATAACCGAAAATTATAGAATTTCTTTAACAATTAATTGGGCAGTTTTTTGACTAGCACCAATACCACCGAGTTTGCTTTCTAAAATGTCATATTCAGCTAAAACATGATTTCGATGATCAATTTCTAATAGTTTAGCAAGTTCTTCTTTAATTCTTTTTGGGTTGCAATCGTCTTGAATTAGCTCGGTTACAACTTGTTTGTCCATAATTAAATTAACCAGCGAAATGTATTTTAAAGTAATAATCCTTTTGGCGATTTGATACGAAATCCAATTGCCTTTGTAACAAACCACTTCTGGAACTTTAAATAAGGCAGTTTCTAGTGTTGCTGTGCCAGATGTAACCAATGCTGCGGTTGAAATGCTCAATAAATCATACGTTTTATTGGAAACAAATTTTACATTTTGGGTAGTTAAAAATTGTTTGTAAAATTCAAATTCCTGACTTGGCGCACCAGCAATGACAAATTGATAGTCGGTAAAATCATTGACAACGCTTAGCATCACCGAAAGCATTTTTGAAATCTCTTGTTTTCTGCTTCCAGGAAGTAGTGCTATGATTGGTTTTTCATCAAGATTATTTTCTTTCTTAAATTGAATTTCATCGGTTTTCTTTCGATTATGAATAGCATCAATCAGCGGATGGCCAACAAAATCAACAGGAAAATTATGTTTTACTTCAAAAAAATCTTTCTCAAACGGAAGAATAACAAATAATTTGTCAAAATCTCTTTTGATGGCTTTGATACGATTTTCTTTCCAAGCCCAAATTTGTGGCGCAATATAATAATGAGTTTTGATGCCTTTTTGTTTTGCCCATCGAGCAATTCGCATATTGAAACCAGGATAATCAATGAAAATAATGACATCGGGATTGAATTTTTCAATGTCATTTTTGCAAAATTTAATATTATTTAAAATGGTTTTTAAATTCATTACTACTTCGGCAAAACCCATAAAAGCTAAATCACGATAGTGTTTTACTAAAGTTCCGCCAACTTCTCGCATTAAATCTCCACCCCAAAATCGAATGTCGGCATTGGTATCTTCTTGATACAAAGCACGCATTAAATTGGAACCATGTAAATCGCCCGAAGCTTCGCCAGCAATGATATAATATTTCATTTTTTGCGTGTTTATTTTTTATAGGTAATAAATGCAGTCGCTCTCGCTCGTGTCATTTTTATTGGTTTTAATTTAAAAATCCCAAGTATTCAATTGTTGAATAGCGTGATGTGCTGTCATATCAAATTGTACTGGAACAACAGAAACATAGCCATTAGCGAGTGCAAATTCATCGGTGTCTTCGCCTTTATCTTGATTGACAAATTCTCCAGTTAACCAATAATAATCTTTGCCATAAGGCGTTTGTCTTTTATCAAAACGTTCCATCCATCGCGCTTTTGCTTGACGACAAATTTTAATTCCTTTGATATCTTCGCCTTTTAATTTGGGGAAATTAACGTTCAAAACCGTTCCGTCAGGAATAGAATGCTCCAAAACTTGAAGTGCAATTTTCTTGATAAATGGTTTGGTTGCTTCAAAATCAGCATTCCAGCTAAAATCAGCAAGTGAAAAACCAATAGCTGGAATTCCTTCAATTCCAGCTTCAACAGCAGCGCTCATCGTTCCGGAGTAAATTACATTTATAGAAGAATTTGAACCGTGATTAATTCCTGAAACACACAAATCTGGTTTGCATTTTAGAATTTCATGTACGGCAAGTTTGACGCAATCTACTGGAGTTCCAGAACAATTGTATTCGGTTATTGAGGCATTTTCGGCAGAAATTTTATTGAGATACAAAGTATTGTTTACTGTTATAGCATGTCCCATTCCGCTTTGTGGACTATCGGGAGCAACTACTACAACTTCGCCAATTTCTGCCATAACGGCAATTAAGTTTCTAATGCCTGGAGCTGTAATTCCATCGTCGTTTGTAACCAGAATTAAAGGTTTTTTACTCATGTTGTTTATTCAATTAAGGCAAAATTAACCAAAATTAACGTCAAATTACGTAACAATTTTTTTAACTTTGGACAAATTGAGTAATGAATAGAAATCGTTTAACAAAAAATTAGCTGTTCCAAAAGAATATTGGCATAGTTTTTTATGTACTTTAGACAAAAAATTAATGAATGTTATTTTGCAATTTATGAAAAGAAATTATAGAGTTCTCCTGGTAATTGCAGCCTTGTCGGTTGCCTTATGGAGTTTTATTCCAAGAGAGAAACAATCAGATCCAGAAAAAGATAAACTACTAATAGAGTTGTTGACTTTTGTTATCGAACGGGGTCATTACAGTCCATCAGCTATAGATGATGCTTTTTCAAAAGGTGTTTACAAAGATTATTTAGAAGCATTAGATCCGTCAAAACGTTTCTTTTTACAATCGGATATTGAGGAGTTTGCCAAATTTGAAACCCAATTGGATGAACAAATTAATAATAAAGATTTAACTTTCTTTGATTTAACTTATACAAGGTTGATGGAAAGAATGAAAGAAAGCAAAGAGTATTATCAAGATGCTTTGGCTAAACCTTTTGATTACAAAAAAGACGAAAGCATTAATACCGATTATGAAAAATTGCCTTACGCCAAAAATAAAGCTGAGTTAAAAGAAAGATGGCGTTTACAGGTTAAACTTTCGGCACTTTCTTCCTTAGTTGAAAAACAAAAATTAGAAGAAGACAAGAAAAATAATAAAGATTTAGCCGAAAAACAAGCACCAAAATCTTTTGAAACACTTGAAAAAGAAACCCGCGAAAATACTTTAAAATCATTAAACGATTACTTTGGTTTTATTAAAGATTTAACTCGCGATGACTGGTTTTCGGTTTATGTAAATGCAATTGCGTCTAGATTTGATCCGCATACTGCTTATATGGCGCCAACAGAGAAAGAGCGTTTTGATGTTAGTATGAGTGGAAAATTTGACGGAATTGGAGCAAGACTTCAAAAAGAAAATGATTTCACCAAAATCTCTGAACTAATTTCTGGCGGACCAGCTTGGAAAGGAAAACAGCTTGAAGCAGGAGATATTATTTTGAAAGTAGCACAGGCTAATGCTGAACCAGTTGATGTTGTTGGAATGCGATTGGACGATGTGGTGAAAAAAATTAAAGGTCCAAAAGGAACCGAAGTAAAACTTACGGTAAAAAAACCAGATGGTTCTATAAAAGTGATTACAATTGTTAGAGATGCCGTTGAAATTGAAGAAACCTATGTGAAGTCGAGCGTTGTTAACATTGATGGAAACAAATATGGAGTTATTTATTTGCCAAAATTCTATATCGATTTTGAAGATAAAAACGCTCGCGATGCAGGAAAAGATGTTGCACAAGAAGTAGAACGATTAAAAGCTGAAGGCGTAAAAGGAATTGTGATGGATGTTCGTGATAACGGCGGAGGTTCATTAAAAACAGTTGTAGATATTGCAGGTTTATTCATTGAACAAGGTCCAATTGTACAAATTAAATCGGCGGAAGGAAAAAAAGATGTTCTTTTTGATAGAGATGCAAAAGTACAATGGGATGGACCGCTTGTTGTCATGATTAATGAATTTTCAGCTTCGGCATCAGAGATTTTGGCAGCAGCAATTCAAGATTACAAACGCGGTGTAATCGTGGGTAGTAAACAATCTTATGGAAAGGGAACAGTTCAAAATCTTTACGATTTAAACCAGTTTATTCGTGGTGGAACCTATGGCGATTTGGGAGCTTTGAAAACAACTACTCAAAAATATTACAGAATTAATGGTGGTTCAACCCAACGTGAAGGTGTAAAAAGTGATGTAGTTATGGCAGACAAATATGCTTACTTAAAAATGGGTGAGAAAGATGTTGAAAATGCAATGCCTTGGGATAAAATTGATGCAGCAAACTATAAAGTTTGGGATAAACAACACAATTACGATTTGGCAATTGCTCAAAGTAAAGCAAGATTAGAAAATAATTCTCAAATGCAATTGATAGAAGACAACGCAAAATGGCTTGAAAAACGTAATAACGAGAATGTTTATAGTCTTCAAATTGATAAATTCAAAGCAGAACAAAAAGCATTGGATGAAACCAATAAAAAGTACAAACCAATTACAGATTATAAAAACTCGTTAGTATTCAGTTCTTTGCCTTATGAAAATGAAATGGTTAAAAACGATGCTTTGTTAAAAGAGAAAAGAGACAGATGGCACGAAAGTTTATCCAAAGATTTATACATCGAAGAAGCACTACATATTTTAAATGATATGAATTTTGGTAAAAAAGAAGTAACCAATAAAGTGACTAAAGAAAAAATGGTAAAGTCATAAATTGATTTATAACTCAAACAAAAAACCACTCATTTCGAGTGGTTTTTTTATGCCTATCAATCGCTAAACAAAAATGGCAGAACAACATAACGCAACAAAACAACTAAAATAAAACCATCTAGTTCAACCAATTAACTTTCCACAAATACAAATTAGATTAAACGCATTACAAAGAAAATCTACTGTTGCTCAAAAAAATCTACATGCGTTGCAAAGAATATTTACATGCGTTGCAATCCATTTTGACAACCTTACAATGCATTTTGACAACGTTACAATCCACTTTGACAACCTTACATTTAACATTTACATGCGCTGCAAAGCGTTTTGACAGCGTTACAATCCACTTTGACAACGTTACAAAGCACTTTGACAAGCTTACAATCCACATTTACATACGTTACAAAGCACTTTGACAGCGTTACAAAGGACATTTACATGCGTTCGAACCACTTTGACAGCCTTACAATCCACTTTGACAACGTTACATTTAACATTTACATGCGTTGCAATCCGTTTTGACAACCTTACAAAGCACTTTGACAGCGTTACATTGCATTTTGACAACGTTACAAAGACCATTTACACGCGTTCGAAAGACAATTACATGCGTTGCAAAGCATTTTCACAACGTTACAATCCACTTTGATAGCCTTACATTGAACATTTATATCCATTGCAACGACACCTGATAACATTACAACAAATACAATTCCCTTTTTCTGGAGTGCTTCCCAACAGGCGAGCTGGCTTCTAACTCTCTCAGGGTTCAAAGCCCTGCGTAGGGTTAATCTATAAAACAAACTCACAAAATAATCCCATCATTCAAAATAATTTATTGAACCATTTTCCCCATCAATCAGTTCAATACTTAATCGTTGAAAAATGCACCTAAGCGTTTTTTACCCTCAAAAATCGGCAAAACTAACCAAATTAATCACAAACACTGAGCTTACAATAAAATCAAAAACAAACAAAAAACATTTCTCATAATTTTTGTATTTTAGCATTTCAATTTTTTTTAAAATTAAAATGAAACTTAAAGAAAAAATATCGCTTGAAAAAGTATTTGAAAAAGAATACAAAGTAAAACTTGTTGAACTTGAAAGCAACAAGGAAGCGGTTATTACACATTTTTTGCACAATAGCAAAAATGGTGTTTCTCAATTTTTCAAAAAAGATGCAGTAAAATACACAAAAGAAATTTTACAATACGAATACCCAAAAGAAGAAATTTCAAACATTGTTGCGGAAGAAGCATTGCAATATGGGATTTTTGACACTTTTGACATTCCATTTCCGCCAGTTGAAAATCCTAAATTTAAATTTATCGATTTATTTGCTGGAATTGGCGGATTTCGTTTAGCAATGCAAAACCTTGGCGGAAAATGTGTTTTCACAAGCGAGTGGGACAAAGAAGCAAAACGAACATACAAAGCAAATTTTGGAGAACGACCATTTGGTGACATCACAAAAGAAGAAACTAAAGCATTTATTCCAGACGGTTTTGACTTGCTTTGTGCTGGTTTTCCGTGCCAAGCGTTTTCGATTGCTGGAAAACGTGGAGGATTTGAAGATACAAGAGGGACATTATTTTTTGATGTTGCCGAAATTATCAAAAGAAAACAACCCAAAGCAATATTTTTAGAAAATGTAAAAGGTTTAAGAAACCATAATGGCGGAAAAACTTTAGCAACAATTTTAAACGTTTTAAGAAACGATTTGGGTTATTTTGTCCCTGAACCGCAAATTGTAAATGCAAAAGATTTTGGCGTTCCACAAAATAGAGAACGAATTTATATTGTTGGATTTCATCCAAGTACAAATGTTACTGAATTTAATTACCCAAAACCTTTGGACAAAAAAGTAACTTTTGCTGACATTAAAGAAAAGAAATATTTGGGCGTTCCCTTCGGTCGGGCTTTCCGTTCCAATCTTTTTGTTCGTTCCTCACAAAAAGGATTTCCTCTTCAATCCCTAACGCAAAAAGTTGCATAATGAAAAGTAATAATTGGACAAAAGAAGAAACGATTGTTGCTTTTAATGTTTATTGTAAAATTCCATTCAAAAGTAGTAGCAAAACTAACCCTACGATAATAAAATATGCCAACATAATTGGTAGAAGTCCTTCTGCATTGAATATGAAAGTTGGAAATTTTGGAAGGCTTGACCCAGAATTAAAAAAACAAGGAATTGTTGGATTAGGAAATGGGAGTAAACTTGATGAAATTGTTTGGAATGAATTTAATGGAAATTGGGAGAAATTGGCTTACGAAAGCGAGTTATTAATAGCTGAATTTCAAAATAAAAAAGTTGAAGAAATTATTGATGATGGAGTTTTCGAATTTCCACTTGGAACAGAAAGAGAAACCATAATCAAACAGAGAGTAAATCAAAACTTTTTCCGTTCTACAATACTTTCATCATACAATGTAAAATGTTGTATCACAGGCTTATCAATTTCTGATTTTTTAGTAGCAAGTCATATAGTTCCTTGGAAAAAAGATGAAAACAATCGCTTAAATCCTCATAATGGCTTATGTCTAAATTCAATTCACGACAGAGCTTTCGATAAAGGTTTTATAACCATTACGCCTGATTATAAAATAAAAGTTTCGAAATATTTTGATGATTTCAAAAAAGATGAAGCTGTTCCTGATTTCTTTTTAAAATACGAAAATCAATCTATTATTTTACCCGATAGATTTCTTCCATCTAAAGAATTTTTAGACTATCATTATCATCAAATTTTTAAAAAATGAAATACACATTAAAAATAATATTTGGGAAAGAGCAAGTTTCTAAAATATACAATAATGAAACTTTAACAGATGATGAATTAAGGCACAATATAAAGGAATATTCATTCAATTCTGAAGCAGAAAAAATAGCATTTATAAATGGGATTAATGAAGCGATTGGTTGGACTGAATGTTGTATTCCAGAGCTTGAATTGCGTGAGGGATAGTAGCGAAAAGCCCACAGCGAGGAACGAGCGAGGACTTGTAGCGGATAGCCCGACTTTTTGTGCCATATACAAAATATGCTTTTTAGCCAAAACTTGATGGCACAAAAAGGCACGCCCACAATATTTTCTTTCTACTCAATACGTACAAACTTTAGTCAATCACAAAGCACGACACGAGGGAAAAGGAAATGGTTTTGGTTACGCAATAATTCCCGATAACGGAATAAGCAACGCAATTGTTGTTGGCGGAATGGGAAGAGAAAGAAACTTGGTTTTAGACCACAGAATTACTGATTTTACACCAACAACTCACATCAAAGGAACTGTAAATCGTGAAGGAATTCGTAAAATGACACCAAGAGAATGGGCAAGATTACAAGGCTTTCCTGACGAATTTTTAATTCCAGTTGCTGATGCATCTGCTTATAAACAATTCGGCAACTCCGTCGCCGTTCCTGCAATTCAAGCAACTGCAAATGAAATATTAAGACTAATCAACAAACTATAATGGGAAAATTAAACGATTTAAGTATTACAATAGGACGAGATAACAAAGCCGAAATAGTTTTTGATAGTTTGTTTCCTAATTTTTTAGAAGTAGAATACGAAAAACCAAACGAATACATTCAGAAA
>NZ_JACTAC010000067.1 GCF_014486675.1 Flavobacterium macrobrachii | reverse complement strand
GTTAAATGTATAAGTATTTGCAGCATTATATCCTGTGATTTGAAAACTTCCTGTGGCTGTTGTACATGTTGGTTGTATTATCGCACCAACTGTTGGCGCACTTGGCGTACTTGGTTGAGCATTTACTACAATGTTGGCCGATGATGGTGAGGTACAACCAGATGCATTGGTAACTGTAAAAGTATAAGTGTTCGCATTAGCAGTTACCAATCCTGTTGCTGAAATACTTACAACTCCTGGATTAAAAGTATAGGTGTTTGCAGCATTGTATCCTGTGATTTGAAAACTTCCTGTGGCTGTAGTACACGTAGGTTGCGTTATCGCACCAACTGTTGGCGCACTTGGCGTACTTGGTTGAGCACTTACTATAATGTTGGTCGATGAAGGTGATGTACAACCAGATGCATTGGTAACTGTAAAAGTATAAGTGTTCGCATTGGCCGTTACCAATCCTGTTGCTGAAATACTTACAACTCCTGGGTTAAAGATATAAGTGTTTGCAGCATTATATCCTGTGATTTGAAAACTTCCTGTGGCTGTAGTACATGTTGGTTGTGTTATCGAACCAACTGTTGGCGCACTTGGTGTTGAACATCCGTAATAGTTGGTACATAGTGAAGTTAGAAAACATGTAGCACTCAAAACTACCGTCTCTACAACAACATATTGTGTGTTCGGAGTTAATCCATACCATTCAGGATTAAAACCAGAGGCAACACCGTTTGCATTTGTAACAGATGGTGAAATAGTAGTCGCAATATTACAAGAGGTTGCAAGAGGTCTAATAACAGTAGAACGCACAATACATCCAGGAGTACTAGTAGCCTGTTGAGCTATTCCAAGAAAACCAGAGGAATCTGATGTTACCAAATAATAATTCGTAAGTGTGGTATTTGTAGCTTGTGGTGTCCATGTATTACAAGAACCTGCAGAAAAATTCAAATTGGCATAACTTGACACTCCGACTATCGGACAAGTTGGAGTTGCACAAGCACCACAGGCATTGTTAACCAATGTAGCACAGGAAAAAGTAGAAGCAGTAAAACATGTTGCAACTCCACCTGTTGGAGTAACTGTAATTGTTACATTATCTCCAGAATTTAAAGAGTTAATAGTGTAGGTAAATACATTACCTATTGCGCCAACATTTACGGGTGTTGCAGTATTTACTTGATATGAAACAGTATATCCTGTAGCGCCAGTTGCTGCAGTCCAATTAAAAATAACTGATGTAGTCGTTGAAGTTCCACAGCTTATTACACTACTCGAAGATGCAGTAACATTTACCACTATTGCAGCTCTTGGGCTTTCACATCCACCTACAGTTTGACTAACATAAAAAGTAGTTAGGCCTACAGTAGCAGTAGAAGGAGTTGGAGCAGTAGAACTAGCAGTACCACCAGACGAGTTAGTCCCGTACCAATTTAATGTGCCACCAACAATAGGTGTAGCTGATAATGGACTGGCCACTGCATTTTGGCAATAATTAACTGGCGTTGTTACAATTGGGGCAGCTGGCAATGGTGGAGTAACGCAAGTACCTCCATTGCAATTACCGGTTGCAGAGCCCGAATTAATTGATGATGATAAATTTTGAACCCAAGTAACTGAACCATCTTGTTGTCTACTTAAAGGACTCCCTGTGGAAGGATTTGCACCTCCATATCTTACAATTGTTGGATTTGAAGTGTTTAATTGAAAAGGTGTTTGTAAAGTAACTGCAGGACTTCCTGTTGGCAAACATAACGGACCTGTGTTATAATCAGAGGCGTTTGACGTAAGATTAGCGGCACTTGATGACCAATAAACACAGTCAATAGCTACACCAGATGCATCATAAAGCGCACACCATCCATCAGTATTTGCGAGTACAAAATTCCCATTATACAAACAATAATCTGCTGCCGCTAAAGGAATATCAACATTTCCAAGTGCAGCTCCTGCAGGATTTGCCGAAGCTAAAACTATATGTCCACCAACAGGTATAGTGGCAGCAGCAACATTTGGAATTCTGATTGTACCACCAGTATTTATTGTACCAATGGTTTGTTTCATAGCAATAAAATAACCAGAAACATTAATAGGCAAACAACCCCTATTATAAAGTTCTATATACTCTTGACTACTATTATAAATTAGTCCGTTCGGAGGTGTATTTACAGTTCCTGGTGGACGAACCATTAACTCATTAATAACAACCTGAGCATTTACTGAGAAAGTAAATGAAATGAGTAAAAAGAATAGTAGATTTTTTTTTATAAAGCTTAAAAATGGCATTTGATGTAGAATTTGGATATATTTAATAAATCAAATATATTTTTTTTTGAAAAATACCATAAAAATTAAATGCAATAAAATGTTTCAGGTAATAAATGTAAGGAAATGTAATTTTTAATTAATTGAATTTCATTGCTTTAAAAAAACACAAAGAAGAACAAAATAATCCTAGTAATTACTAATTTTATTCAGAAATATTAAAATAAAAACCTTCAAAATGTTCTAATAAATATTTATCCGCGTTTTTCTTATTATATAATTGTTGTGCAGTTTTTACATCAGAAGGTACAAAACAAATAAAATACTTTTTAAATAATTCTTTTACTGACAATTTTGATTTTAGGAAAATCATATCGTTTATTGTAATATTTTGCCCATTTATCTTTAATTCAAAATGCCCACTTTCATTGAAAAACAACAACTCTTGGGTAAGTTTAAAATCACTTTCTTTATTCCAATAATCTACCATTCTAAATTTTGCAATTGCCATATCTTGATGAGTTAGCATAACATTTTGCTTCTTAGCATAAGAAAATAGCATCCAATATAACAAAGGCTGCAATAATTTAGAATTTTCATTTGTTTCGGTATACTCTTTTTGAAACTCATCTATAAATGTTAAAGTCAAATAAAATAGTTTCTTATCTTGATTATAGCCTATTTCAACTTTTAAGACCTCAGAAATCTCTTGAGAATTTGTATTCTTATCTTTTATAATATTATTTTCCAAAGAAGACTTATTAGTTAATGAAAAATACAAAACAGAATAGTAAGTAGCAATAAGAAAAACAAACTGCGATAAACAAATTATAAAAAAAGCTAAAAAATAAGGATAAAAAAGACTTAGTGCTCCTGGAAGCATTTTGGATAAAGGCAATAATATTTGCGTTAATGAAAACATTGATATCACTATCGTAATATAGGTTAACATCCATTTTCCAAAACCTAACTCCTTATAAGATTGATAAAGAATATATCCAATTGCAGATAAACAAACTATGGAGAATATAGAGTCTAATCCAACTATAAGTAACCTCGAGATAAAATTAAAACTATCACTAACTTTATCAGTTATAGTAAAGAAACTAATTACTAAGGAAAAAACGATAAAAACATTTATGACCCACTTCTCCTTTTTAACAAAATATAAAGTAAACCTATTTTTCTTTTTAATCGGGAAAAATGCCAAACTTAAAAAAAGAAAAAGATTATTCATTGAGGATAATATCCTGTCATTTATAATATAGGATAACGTAAACTCTTTTAAGTCAAAAATTTTATATATGGCTACTACAGACCATGAAAGAATTGCAAATATTATAAACAATAATCCTTGATTTATCTCTTTGTAAAAGCTATTTTGTTTGTTCTTATTAGAGTGAGAAAGCCATAAAAAAAACAAATATGAGGCTATTGAAAAAGTAATTCCAAATAAACTAAGTAAATAAAATTGTTTAAACGTCATAAGAGATGTTAGTTTCTTTTGACAACAAATATAAATTTAATTTTTTACTTCACAATCAAAAATTCAGAGCGTCTGTTTTGAGCATGTTGTTCTTCAGTACAATCAGCACCACAATCAACTTTTGGCTCTAACTCACCCATTCCTTTTCCTGAAATTCTACCTGCTTCAATTCCTCTAGATATGATGTATTGAGCTGTTGATTTTGCTCTTCTATCAGATAAATTAATATTGTATCTGTCAGTTCCTCTATTATCCGTATGAGATTTAGCTAGAATAACTAACTGGTCATTATTTTTCATTACTTGGACCAGTTTGTCTAACTCAAATGCACCTTCTTGTGTGATATTACTTTTGTTATACTCGAAGAAGATTGGTTTTAATACAATTTCTGTTGGTGTAACAATTACATCGATAGGATGTAATGCTGCATCTACTCTGGCTGTTGGTCCTTTACTTTTTGCTACAGCAAAGGTGTTTCCTTCATAACCATCTTTTGAAACTTGAACCACGTATGGCTTATCACATTCCAATCTGTATTTTACTTCACCTTTGGCATTGGACATTTCGGTTTTGATTAGGTTTTTCTTATCATCTAGGATTGATACGCTAGCGTTGGATAAGATTGCACCCGTTTTGGCATCGGTAACTACTGTTAAAACATCCACAACACAAACTGGTATTGCGCCGAAGATATCGTCATTCCCATTTCGATTGCTTGATAAAAATCCAACTTTTTTACTTTCATTGAATGTAAAAGCAAAATCGTCTTTTTCAGTGTTTACTGGTTTTCCTAAATTACTAGCTTCACCTCCTGTTAAATCGATTTGAAAAACGTCTAAGCCTCCAAATCCTTGTCTTCCGCTTGAAGCAAAGAATAAAGTTTTGTTGTCATCTGCAATAAAAGGGAAACTTTCGTTGCCTTCTGTATTTACTTTGTTCCCTAAATTTTGTGGTTCACCATAAGTACCATCAGCATTCACTGCAACTTTCCAGATATCTATTCCACCAATACTTCCTGGTCTGTCTGAAGAAAAATACAATGTTTTTCCATCTCTGCTTAGACTTGGATTGCTCGTTGAAAATTCTTTACTATTAAATGGCAAAGAAGTAATATCTACCCATGAATCTCCATTTTTAGTCGCTTTAAAAAGATTATTCCTTCCTAGTTTTAATTTATTGGCTTTATCTTTCTCAAAAGAACTTTCTCTAAAACTTTCACTAGAAAAGTAAACTGTATTTCCATCGGCACTCATTGTTAATGAACCGTCATGATATTTTGAGTTTAATGTACTAACACCAATCACATTTGTAATTGTACCATCAGCATTATAATCGGCTTTATAAATGTCTAAAAATGGCTCGTCTGTCCAGCCATAGCTTTTTCTAGCAGTGTTTCTGGCGCTTGTAAAATATAAACTGTTATCATAAAGAACGGCTCCAAAATCTGATTTATCTCCGCTTACCTCTAATGAATTTACATTATACATTTTTGCCTTGTCTAATAAACTCGGAATATAATTAGGATTTGCTTTAAAAACTTTGGCTCGGTCATCATTTGGTGCAGCCGCAGCAAATTTTTGCATTTGTTTGTTTGCCTCTTCATATTTGCCATTGCCTTTCAACATTTGTGCATAACGATAATAGGTTTCTGCATCTTGAGGAGTTTCTGTTGCTTTGGCATACCATTTAACCGCTTCTGTAGTATTGAACATGTTGTAATAAGTATCGGCTAATTGTTTGTAAACATAACCATCGGCCTTACCGTTCTCAACAAGTTTTAAGTATTCTTTTGCTGCATCAACATACTCGAGTCTATTGTACAATTTATCGGCTGTTTTGGTGGCTGCATTTTGTGCCGAAACTGTAATGGTTAGGGCTACAAAACTTAATGTTATATATAGATTTTTCATTTTTTAGATTGCTTTATGGGTTAGAAATATCTAGGTGATTGGGATACTTTTTTCGAGAAATTTATATCAAATAAAAGCATTACCTCATGTGAAGCAGGTGTAGCCACATTTAAATCGGACACAATATGATCATAGGCATATCCTATTCTCAAATTTGGCGTTATAGCAAAGTTTACCATAGCTCCAAAAGAGTCCTCTAACCTATAGGTTGCTCCTAATTCTAACTTGTCATAAATCATAAAATTAGTTGATATATCAACTGACATCGGTGCGTTTACAGAAGATTTAAGCATAGCAAATGGTTTGAATTTTAAGTTTGGATTTAAATCAAACACATAACCTCCTGTTAAAAAATAATGCAATTCCTCTGTTCCATATTGTCTACCATCAAAGTCTAAATAATTTGATTTTAGCATATTTGGCATTGAGAATGCTAAATAATATTTATTAGTATAATAGAAAACTCCTGTACCAAGGTTAAAAAATGTAGCATTAGGATTTTGTCCAAAGGCTTCATCAGCTGGATTTGGCAACGTTGGTCTAATTACATCAAAATCTACTTTATGCAAGGTCAAACCAGCTTTCAATCCGAAAGCTAGTTTGTGTTCACCACCTAAATTTAATGTATATGAGAAATCTCCGTATAAATTTGTTTCTTCTACTGGACCAATTTTATCATTGATAGCTGAAAAACCTAATCCAACATTTTTACCTGCCGGACTGTGAAGGAAAAAAGTTCCTGTGCTAGGTGCATCTTCTATCTCAACCCATTGTTTTCTGTATAAAACTCCACCCGAAATTCCCTCTTTGGAACCAGCATAAGCCGGATTTATAACACTCATATTATACATATACTGGGTGTAATGTGGATCTTGCTGTGCTTGTACCTCAGTAAACAACGATAGAGCTACTATGGCAATGATATATATATTCTTCATTTTATTTGATTTTTAACGTTGTCTGATTAAATAAACCCAACCTGTCTTAACTTTACCAGAGCGTTGTTCAATAACGTAATAGTAAGTTCCGTCAGGAACTTGATCTCCAGTATCAGATTGTCCTCCCCACTCATTGGTATAATTGTTTTTAGTATAAATTACCATCCCATAGCGATTGAATATCTGAAGTTTTTTGACATCCAAATTAGATAATTCAAAGAAGTCATTATCTCCATCATTATTAGCAGAAACTCCTTTTGGTATAGAACAAAATGAATTAGTTATAGTAATATCAGCGCTACTTTCACAATTGTTTGCATTGGTAGCTACAGCTGTGAAAACTCCTTCGTCAGTAATGACTACAGAGTTGCCTTGACCAATTAAGTCATTATTATAATACCATTTTACATCAATAATATCTTGGTTTTGCTGTGCAATTTGTAAAACATAATCTTCACCATCACAACCTCCAGTAATTGTAAATTGTGGAGTTGGGTTAATGGTAACTGTTAAAGTAGTATTAAGCGCGCATTGTCCAGCATTAGGAGTAAAAGTATAAACTGTTTGTCCTACTATTGAATAGTCAATTGTAGATGGATTCCAAGAACCAGAAACAGAATTATTAGATAAATTTGGCAACAATACTTGTGTTGAAACATCTCCTTGACAGGCTGTCAATGAAGTTCCAAATGTAAATGTTGGTGTTGTTTGAGGAGTTATAGTTACCGTAAATGTGGTCTCATTAGCACATTGACCTGAATCAGGTGTAAATGTATACGTTCCGTTATTAACATTATCAACAACACTTGGCGACCATACTCCAGTAATAGAATTACCGGAAGTAGTAGGTAATGTCGGAACAACTCCTCCTGAACAAAGGCTTACAGAAGTTCCAAATGTAAATGTTGGTGTTGTTTGAGGAGTTATAGTTACCGTAAATGTGGTCTCATTAGCGCATTGACCTGAATCAGGTGTAAATGTATACGTTCCGTTATTAACATTATCAACAACACTTGGCGACCATACTCCAGTAATAGAATTACCGGAAGTAGTAGGTAATGTCGGAACAACTCCTGCGGAACAAATGCTTAAAGAAGTTCCAAAAGAAAATATTGGTGTGGTTTGGGGTGTTATAGTAACTGTTAAAGTGGTAGAAGTAGCACATTGGCCTGCATTAGTTGTAAAAGTATAAATCGTTTGTCCAAGTAATGAATAATCAATTGTAGATGGATTCCAAGAACCAGAAATAGAATTATCCGATAAAGTAGGCAACAATACTTGTGCAGAAACATCTCCTTGACAGGCTGTCAAACTGGTTCCAAAACTAAAAATTGGTGTTGTTTGTGGAGTAATGGTTACAGTAAACGTAGTGGTAGTAGCACATTGGCCAGTATCTGGCGTAAAGGTATAGATACCGTTATTGGCGTTATCCACTACAGCTGGTAACCAAGAACCACTAATTGAATTATCAGATAGTAAAGGCAAGGTTGGTACCGTACCTCCAGAACAAATAGTTGAAGCCGTTCCAAAACTAAATGTTGGTATTGTTTGTGGTGTAACTGTTACAGTAAATGTTGTAGTGGTAGCACATTGGCCTGCGTCTGGTGTAAAAGTATACGTTCCGTTATTGGCATTATCAACTATAGCTGGCGACCATGTTCCTGTGATAGAATTACTTGATGTTGTAGGCAATGTTGGAACAACACCTCCAGAACAAATACTTAAAGTAGTTCCAAAAGAAAATGTTGGGGTTATATTTGTAATGTCATCATTTACTGTAACACAGAATTGTTGTGTACAATTGGTATCCAAATCGGTTACAGTTACACAGTAACTTCCAGCACATAAATTAGTGGCTGTTGCTGTGGTTTGAGCTTGTGGATCATTCCATAAATAACTATAATTCCCAGAACCTTCTGTAACAGTTACTGTTGCAGTTCCATTACATGAAGAAATAGGTGATGTATCACAACTACCATTGTTACAATTTATTAAATTAATACTTCCAGGGATATCTCTTTGCCAAGCTGCACCATCAGGTATTCTGCTAAATGTATTTCCTGTTGAACTTAATCCTTGAAGTGTAGTTTGTCCAACATAATTAATTAAGGAAGGATTTAATTGATGAATTTCTTTTGCAGACAATAATGTCAAACTACCTGTATTACAAGCACCTAAAGATGAAGGTATACATGGAGCATCATCTAAATCGTCATCGGTTGTAATTTTTGAACTTTCATTAGCTCCTACAGTCCAATAGATGGCATCCAATGGAGTTCCATTTGAATCATTTAAAGATATCCATCCGTCTCCATTGGCTAACACAAATTGATTAATAACACAGTAGTTTGATGTCAAAGTGGTGTTGTAATCAATATTGGCAATATTTGATGAAGAGGTAGAAGTGCCAATAACATAATGTGATTTTGGTGCCAAGATAGTCCCAGAAGGAATTAGTATCGTTCCGCCTCTTGAAAGAGTACTTCCAGGATTTGAGTTTGGTTTTGCTGCTGTAGCAATAGTATAACATGATAAATCTATGGGAGAACATGTTGGGTTATAAAGTTCTATGTACTCAGTCCCATTCACAACCAATCCTTGTGCCGTTAAAGGGAAATGCATCACTTCATTAATTACGACATGTGTCCCTGAAGGAGTACAATCTGTTGAACTTGCATTACAAACCGTATTTGGATTTGAATTTGTTGTTCCGGTAATCTCTGGATTAATGACAACTGATAAATTGGTAGAGTTAGCACATTGGCCTGCATTAGGTGTAAATGTATAGTTTGTAGTTGCTGTATTGTTTATAGCTGGTGACCAATTTCCTGCAATTCCATTATTTGAAGTTGAAGGTAAAACAGTCTCCGGAATAGTTTCGCTAAAACAAAATGGATCAGGTGTACTAAAAACAGGAGTAATTATTGGGTTTTGTAAAGAAACACTTGAGGATAAAATTGTATTGCAACTATTGATAACAAAACTAAAATTAGAATAGGTACCAATCCCTAAATTAGGAATTAGAATTTCCCCATTATTGTTTGTATTAAAATTAATAGGGCCAATCGGTGTTGAATTAAAATTATAACTTAGTGCATATACTTCATTTGCAGTTAAACCTGAAATGGTAATGCTTCCATTTGTTCCGTTACAAGTTGTTGGATTAGAGATGCTTAATGTTGGTGATGCTATTATACTAAAATTAGCTTTGTAATTAGTACCTCCATTATTTAATATAATTGTATCATCACATTGAGAGGTAGAATTAAAATCACCTGTAACATCGTAATAAACTTCTAATGTATAATCTCCAGGAGGAACTGTGGTTAAATTTACAGGAGTATCACAACCAGTTTGTGATACGCATTGCCATTTTTGCTGACCTGCAATACACGGTCCACCGCCATTTATAAATTCATTTGTACCTGTATTACATTCACTAAAAAAAGATAAATTTCTTGATGTAAAAGTGCCTGCAATACCCGAAGTTAAATAAAAGCGGTAATACATTTTGGCACCACAAACATTGGTTCCTCCATTTTTGAAAGTTTTCACTTCAGCACCCCTTAGCATCAAAGAAGAAGAGTTAGCAAGATGCACCCCAAAGTCTTTTATAAAAGTATTCCCCGGTTCTTGATTAACTAAATCAGTTCCAGAACCGGTTGTATTATAAAATTTACCATCACCCAAATCTGTACAATCATCCATCCATATTGCAGTAGCATAAGCTCCAAAATCACAATTATTTACTGTTATAGTAATTGTAGTAGAAGTTGCACATTGTCCTGCATCAGGATTGAATGTATAAGTTGTTGTAGCAGCATTATTTAAAGCAGGACTCCAGCTTCCCTCTATCCCATTGTTTGAAATAGTAGGAAGAGGGTTTAATGTTGAACCAGTACAAACTGGACTTGGGGTGTTAAAGGTTGGTATTACTGATGTGCTAATGACAACATTTATCGATTTAGTATCTGAACAACCATTAATATCAGTAACAACTACAGTATAAGTGCCCGCAGAAGCTTGAGTAACATTATTAATTGTTGGATTTTGACTACTGCTTGTAAAACCGTTTGGCCCAGTCCAAGCCCATGAAACACCATCATTGCATGTTAGATTTAAACTTTGATTTTCACAAACAGGACTATTTGTTCCTACTACTGCATTTAATTGACAATTAGAACAGTCTAATGAAGTACCTTTAGTTTCAATATAAAAGGGAGAAACAGAGGCACCAGAACCATCAACTATGAAATAATAAAACTTTCCAATAGTCAATCCACTTAAATTTAATTGATTATTCTTTGTGGAACCATTTGTATATTGGGGTGAAGAGTAAGTGTCATTTACAGATGATGTAGGACAACCACCGCTTAACACTATATTATCTGAAGAAGTACATGGATTGTTGTCAATTCCGGCATCAATAGCTAAAATTTGTAAATTACCAGTAATACCTGAAATCGTTATTCCCAATGAAGTTTGAGCCGCTCTAAATTTAAACCAAGCTGAATTATTTTGTGCTGCATTCCAATTACATGAAACTGTATTTGGATTAAACATATCTCCTGCTTGATTTGTAAATTCATTGTTAGAAGCTACTATAATCTCGGCAGTACCCAAACAATAAGGAGTAGAACAATTATCATAACTAGTAAGTGATGTATAATCTTGAACAGTATAAGGAGATTTAAAAACTAAATCAACATTATTAAATCGACCTCCAGTAGCTGAAGATGTCTCAGTTATTGTTACTGTCCATACTCCATTGGGATCAATACCATTAAATGCTGTATAATTATCTTGAGAACGATAATAACCAATATTAAATGGTTCAGCAGTTCCTCCGTGCTCAAAAAGTCTTCTCAAATATTGATTAAACCTAAATTTTGTATTTATCTGTTTGATTTGAGAATTTGGTAATCCTCCGGTTGCGACCAAATCAATAGAAGTTGTTCCTTTAGTTAAGGTTATTTTATAAGTATTGTAATTTCTTGTATTAGCATCATCACCCATGTGAAGATTAACTTGTACTAATTCAAAAACTCCAGCATTCAAATTTGAAAGACCTGAAACAGTAATCGTTTTTGTTAATGTTCCATTCCAAGAACCTGCAGTACTGACACTGGAATTTGAAAAAACTTGACTAAAACTAAAAAAACAATTAAACAAGAAAATAAACGAAAGATAAACACCTTTTTTCATAATTAATTTTATTATTGGTAAAATAGTGGGTAAAAATAGTGAAGAACACTCATTACAATTCATTACAAAATGAAAATAAATATAATAAATTTCACAAGTATTAATGTTTCAATTAAATTTATAGCACACAATAATAAAAATAAATGATTTTTTTATTATTTTTTATCTTAAAACCACATTTGAATTATGAAATTAACTAATTGTTCTATGAAGTGTTTTTTAGTAATACTATTTCTACCTTCAATACTTTTTTCTCAAATAGCTTACCGTTCAAAACAGTCTGGAGTGTGGAGCGATTTCAATACTTGGCAAAGATTCAATGGCACAACCTGGATTAATGCTACATCTGGTCAAGTGCCATCAAATACAGATGGGGCTATTACTATTTGCAATACGCACACCGTTACTATCAATTCAAATACTTCAATAGATCAAACGATCATAGACTTAGGAGGTAAAATTGTGTTGGCTACCAACGGACTAACGATTGTAAATGGAACTGGTACAGATTTAATCATAAATGGTACATACGAGAGAATATCATCGTTAACTACTATGACAATAAATCCAGGTGCTACTGTGGATTGTGAAAGCACTGGAGTCTACGAACATAATGTAGCTGGAGGTTCTTTACCATCGATAACTTGGAAAGATGGATCAATATTAAAAATTAAAAATAGCCTACAAAACAATCTCAATCAAAGCTTTTGGGATGTGTGGGTGGAAGGTGGAAGTGCATCTTCTGTTACCTTTGATAACAATGTTTCAAGAATAATGACGGTTCGAAATGATTTCAGACTTATCGGAGGTGATTTTTTCCTCAAAAATGGTGGTCCTGTTGGAGGTACTCATACTATTAGAGTTAAAGGGAATTTTATACAATCTGGAGGTTCTTTTGCATGGAATAGTAGCTCTTTGGACAATACAAGTATAGTAAAAATAGAAGTGGAAAAAGATTTAATCATTTCTGGCGGTACATGGTCTGGTAATGTGTCTGCTTCACTTTGCGAATGTGGTGTTTTTTTTCTTGGAAACGGAGTGGAACAAACATACAGCACTATTTTAGTTCATGATAATATTGGAGCAGTTAGAAATAGGTTTTACTACAAGACTACTTCAGGCCCAACGGCTTTGCACGAAATATATAATGGAACTTCACCTCAATTTACTATAAATGGCTCTTGTGGTATTCCTTCGGGATATACTTCTTGGCCTTCAACAGGAGCTATATTAAAAACACTAACCATCGATAATACAGCAGGTGTAACATTACAAAGCGCAAAATCGATTGGAACAACTTTGTACCTTAAAAATGGCCTGTTTAATTTAAATGGACAGTCATTTACCATGACAAACGGAAGTACTATTGACAGAACGGGAGGAACCATTTCCGCGACACCAGCTGGTACTTCTTTTAATGTGCTCTACAGTCCTCATATAGCTGGATTAACTACTGATTTGGAATTACCTAACACCTCAACGGTTTTAAATAATTTAACTATTAATAACGGAAATACTATCACATTGCAAAGCAATAAAACGGTGAATGGAAACCTTACCATCGCTACAGGTGTTTTTGATATAACAGACAAAACCATTAATAGAAATGCTTCAGGAGGAACATTGTCTATAGCAGCTGAAGCAAAGTTAAAAATTGGCGGCAGTAATTCTTTCCCAACAAATTATACAACACATGATATTAATGATAACAGCGTTGTTGAATATGCAGGAACATCCCAAGTAATAGCTACAACAAACAAGACAAATGATTATGATTATGGATTTTTAGAACTTTCGGGTACTGGAACTAAAACATTAGGAGGTGTTGTAGATGTTTACAATGATTTGACAATCAACGGTGGAAATTTATTAGTAAATAATGGTGAAATTTTACGAGTTAAAGATGAGTTTAAAAACATATCAGGAACGGCAACTTTTGAAAACAATAGCAGTTTAATTCAAGTTAATAATGTTTCAAATACAGGAAATATCACGTACAAACGAATAGCACAACAAAGAAGATCGGACTACGTTTATTGGTCTTCACCGGTGAATAATTTCAACCTGAATAGCCATCCATCAAACGGTTTGAAATATATATGGAATACCACTGTAAACAATTCGAATGGCACACAAGGTAACTGGCAAACAGCCTCAGGAAATATGAATGCTGCCCAAGGTTATATTATTAGTGGTCCAAGCTCTTTTAATAATTCTGCTAATCAAAACTTAGAAGTTCCTTTTTTTGGGTCTCCTAGAAATGGAGATATATCCACTACTATTTTTAGAGGAAATAATACTGGAGCCAATTATACCCTTTCCAATGGTGTTCAGGTAACTAATTTAGATGATAATTGGAATTTAATTGGAAACCCATATTCATCGTCTATTAGCTCTAGAGACTTTTTAATAAATAATAACTCTGCACTAACAGGTGCTCTTTACATCTGGACACATGGTTTCTTACCTGCATTAATAAATTCACCTTTCTACGATAATTTCGTTTATAACTATAATCCATTAGACTATATCCCGTTCAATTTAACTGGAAATTTAGCTAGTCCAAATCCTGATTATTTTTTAGGCGCAGGACAAGGTTTTTTTGTAACTATGATTGATGGTCCAACATCAAGTACAAATGTTACCTTTACAAATAATCTTCGAAACAAAGCCTATTTGAATTCAACTGGAACTAATTTTTTTAGATTGACTAATACAACTACAGCAACTGAAAATCCAGAACTTAATAGAATTTGGCTAGATATAATTAAACAAGATCAACCAGGCGGAAGAACTATGTTTGGCTATGTTACTGGTGCAACAATGCAAAAGGATAATCTGTATGATGCAACGACCAAAAGCGACAATACATTTAAGCTTTACACTGTAAATGAAGAAGATAAATTTGTAATACAAGGAAGAGAATTACCATTTGATGATAATGATGTAGTCCCTATGGGAGTAGATATTTTGGAGAGTGGCACATATACAATAGCATTAGCCATGACTGATGGATTATTCAGCAATAGTAGTCAGGACATTTTTCTTGAAGATAATTATACCAACACAGTTCATAACTTAAGACAAAATCCCTATACATTTTATTCTGAACAAGGAAGTTTTACAGATAGATTTTTGATAAAATACAAAAACACTTCAAATCTTAACACAAGTGAAACCAACTGGTATGATACAATATTAATTTGGACAAAAGGAAAAATACATATAAAATCAACTGTAGAAATTTTATCTGATGTAGTCATTTATGACATTACTGGTAAACAAATAGAATCTTTTAACAACATTTTCAATAACTACATTGAAATACCAAAATTAATCAATACAAACAATAAATATATTTTAAAGATTAAACTACACAATGGAATGATTGTTTATAAGAAGATTATCTTTTAACGATGGAATCCTTGCATCGGTTCCCAGTCGAGGTCAAAAGAAAATTCTTAAAAACAATGTTAATCAGAAGTTTAAGCATTATTAATTTTAATATTTGTACAATTTTTGTATTGTTAGCTTAAAATGTACTTCTTTTTACTTTATATCATGTAGTGACAATCATTGCATAAAGAAAATTATCTTAATTGCGTCACTGCCGTTTGCTTTTTTCTATATACTAATTCTTCCTTAATCAATAATTCATTCGCTATCTTCTAATTTCTCTACATAAAAAATCCATTACTAAAATATGCTTTCGTTCTATTTTAAATTAACTTTCAGTTTCTTGATTATAATTTATTAATATAACTGCTATACAAATCTTTAAACTGATAGCCTACATCTACTCTATCTTTGCTCAATTTATCATATTCAACTAAACCCCAGAGTACAAATTCTTTTAAGAAGTATTTATCCTCAGGTGCTATTGTTGGTTGGTAGTTCTTAATTAAATCTTCTAAGGGTTGCACAGCATCCAACTGCTTTCTATATTCCTCATCGGAAGCATCGTCGAGTAGTTCAAAACCCGTTTCAGCAAAGAACCATTCGAGAATTTTGGCATACGGACTAGAATCTATATCCTTTTCTAGTTTTTCAATCTTTGGAAAATAAGCGGGAAAGAAGGTATGAATGGCATCACTAATTAAATGTTGTGCCACCGCAGCTGCTCCTTCTTGCTCGCCTTCATAAACCAACTCTACTTTGCCTGTTAGTGCTGGAATAATTCCCATAAAGTCAGATAAACGGACTGTTGTTGTATCATTTCCTGCTTTTAAAGCCCTGCGTTCTGCTGTGCTAATCAGGTTTTCAAATGCTGTGATGGTCATTCTGGCACTCACACCACTTTTGTTATCGATATATTCGCTTTCTCTAGCTTCAAACGCTATTTGTTCTATTAAATCTTTGGCTAAACTAGGCACATACACCGCTTTCGATTGTTCTTCGTTTAGGCGCGCTTCTTGTTGGGTGATGGTTCTTGCAATGGCTACTGTTTCAGGATAGTGAGTTAATATCTGGGAACCAATTCTATCTTTTAATGGAGTGACAATGCTTCCACGGTTGGTATAATCTTCTGGATTGGCGGTAAACACAAATTGCATGTCCAATGGCATACGGAGCTTAAACCCACGGATTTGAATATCGCCTTCCTGTAGAATATTGAACAACGCTACTTGAATTCTAGCTTGTAAATCAGGTAATTCGTTAATGACAAAGATACAACGGTTCGCTCTTGGTATCATCCCAAAGTGTATCACTCTATCATCAGCATAGGACAGTTTTAAGTTAGCCGCTTTGATGGGATCAACATCACCAATCAAATCGGCAACGGTAACATCAGGTGTGGCGAGTTTCTCTGAGAAACGTTCACTTCTGTGTAACCAAGTAATTGGGGTAGCATCGCCTTGCTCTGCCAGCAAATCTTTGGCAAAGCGAGAAATCGGATGGAATGGATCATCATTAATCTCTGAACCTGCTACAACGGGAATGTACTCGTCCAACAATTCCACCATCTTCCTTGCCAAACGTGTTTTGGCTTGACCGCGCAAACCCAATAAGTTGATGTTGTGTCTAGACAAGATAGCGCGCTCCAACTCTGGAATAACACTATTCTCAAATCCATGCACACCATCAAAGGTAGTTTCACCTGCTTTTATCTTGGTTCGCAAGTTGTCTCTCAACTCGTCTTTAATGCGTTTAGAGGTATATCCTGTTTTCTTTAATTCCCCGAAGGTTGTTATGTTTTCTATTTTCATGAATGTTTTTTATTGTTTTTATTTAACCACAAAGCTCACTAAGGTTTTACGCAAAGTCCACTAAGTACTGTCTATTATCTATCCGTCTATTCTCTCAACTCCTAACTGCCCACTGCGACTGAAAACTGCGACTGAACACTGCGACTGCCCACTACTTCACCCTCTTCTTCCTATTCGCTTCATAATCCTCAAAAATCATTTCACCTAAACCTTTCAATCCCGTGTAGAAGGCTTTTCCTTGGTTGGCTTCGGTGAAACGGTTGACGAATTGCTGCAAATAGGGATCGTTAGCAATCATAAACGTAGTGATGGGAATGTGCAACTTCCTGGCTTGTGCCGCTTGGTTGTAGCATTGTTCCACTATGTATTGGTCTAGTCCGTTGGAGTTCATGTAGTACTCGCCATTCTTTTCTCGAACGCAACTGGGTTTCCCATCGGTAATCATGAAGATTTGTTTGTTGGTGTTTCTTTTGCGGCGCAGCATGTCCATTGCTAGTTGTAAGCCGGCAACGGTATTCGTGTGATATGGACCCACTTTCAAATACGGTAATTCCTTGATGCTAATAGGCCAAGCATCGTTACCAAAAACCAATATATCAATGGTGTCTTTTGGATAGCGCGTTGTGATGAGTTCTGCTAGTGCCATCGCTACTTTCTTGGCAGGCGTAATTCTGTCTTCGCCATAGAGTATCATGCTGTGGCTGATGTCTATCATCAACACGGTGCTCATTTGGGCTTTGAACTTGGCTTCTTCTACAATCAAATCATTCTCGGTTAAGCGAAACTCCTCGGAACCGTTATTGATTTGGGCATTCTTTAAACTCTCCGTGAGCGAAATGCTCTCAAGACTGTCGCCAAAGTGGTATTCTCTGAAATCACCTGTTTGTTCGTCACCACTGCCAGAATATTTGGTTTTGTGGTTGCCATTACCGGCTCGTTTCAAGTTACCGAATATCTGGTCTAGTGCATTTTGGCGGATGGCACGTTCTGTTTTAGCCGTGATGCCAGTGCCTTGCGTTCCATCGTCTTTTAGTTCCTCGCGGATGTAGCCTTTCTTCTTTAAATCTTCTATAAAATCATCAATGGTATAGTTCTCATCCGTCAGTTTGTATTCTACATCCAACTGGCGCAACCAATCGATGGCTTCGTCAAAATCGCCTGAAGTATAAATGATTAGTTCTTTAAAAATATCAAACAGTTTGTCAAAAGGCGTTTGAAACGGAGCTTCATAGGGCTTAAAAAAGAAACCTTTTCTAGTTTTATTATCCATAGACTAAAAGTAGATAAAAAAGAAACAACTTGAGTTGGTAACAACTATTAATAATTCGTTAAATGTGTACAAATCGATAGTAGCATTGACACTTTAGAACTTACCGCAACCCATCACTAACTTCTTATAATAAAAAATTCCCACACGAGGCGGGAACTTTCCAATAACAAAAAAATTAAATTATTTAGGTAAAACGACAGAGTCCAATACATGAATAACACCATTTGACGAAGTAATATCTACTGCGGTTACCGTTGCTTTATTTCCATTTTCATCCGTAATGATTACATTACTTCCGTCTAGTGTAGCAACCAGAGTACCACCTTGTACTGTTTTAACCGATGCTTTTCCATTTCCTTTTTTGATAGCGGCTACTAATGCTTTGCTGTCAATGTTTCCTGCTACTACATGATACGTTAAAACCGCTTGTAGTTTAGCTTTGTTTTCTGGTTTCAATAGTGTTTCTACTGTACCTTTTGGCAACTTAGCAAATGCAGCATTGGTTGGGGCAAACACGGTAAAAGGTCCTTTTCCAGTAAGTGTTTCTACTAGTCCAGCAGCTTTAACTGCCGCTACTAGTGTAGTGTGGTCTTTAGAACCTACAGCGTTTTCTACAACGTTCTTGTCTTTTTGTGCCCATCCAGTTGTAGTCATGGCTACTACGAATAACGATAGCATTGTTTTTTTGATTGTGTTCATGTTGTTCTTTTTGTTTAATTATTTATATTAAAACTTAAACAAATTTACTTCTTTTCCTTACTATTGCTTTTTGATTAACATATAATTGTGTTTTGTTAAGAAGTAAAACGAACTCCTACTACTCTATCATTATCAAGGGATTAGCTGATAAACAACCAATTGGTAAAGGAAAATTGGTTGTGGTGTTTGGTGGTTTGTTTTTAAAAATGGACTATTGTGGTTTAACAAGTGCTAAATGGTTGCTCATTTATGCCTTGCTTGTCCATGATTTGGAAAGGTGGAGCTGGTATAATACTATTAAAAGTATTTGAGATGTTGTATAGCGAATAAGCTTATTTGAAATAACTCTATTCAAACTATACCGTAGTGGTCTTTGGTGGATTTTGAAAGAAGAGACAACGATTCGTTAGTAGCGGTATTGCTCTAATTCTTCTAAAGGAATTTTTGTATAATTTGCATAATCTCTAAACGTTACTTTATAACGTTTCTCTGTTTTGCCGTAGAAGACTTTCATATCAGTCATTTTTTGAGATGCTGTACGCTGTGAACAGCCTTCTATACGAGCTATATCACTAGTGGTAATGCAAATCTTTAATAGTTTTACTGACATATTTTAAATACTTATACTGGCGGCTATTTTTTTCTTGGGTCTTCATTGTTAGTGTTTTTTAAATTAATTTGGTGTATTTCTTTTGTGAAAAAGAATACTACAAACATAGCATTAAATAGATGAAGTTAAAAGTTTAGTTTTTAACAAAAAAGCTGAATTATTAACAAAAATGACATGTTTTATAAACACTTATAATTGCTTATTGTGTTAATTATATTTATTAATTGTGTTGTGAATACTAACTTTCTTTTGACCGCTCTACTTTTCAATTGTATTTATTAACTTTTATTGGGTTTTGTGAAATGTAAAAATGTGTTGATAAGTGAAATTTTTATATTATTGGTGCTTCTCGATACTATTTTCACTACTCCAAACTAGCGTTTGAAGTAGTGAAAATCACTCGAAGTGACGAATTGAGGATGATGGTTCTACTTAGGCTACTCGATACTATTTTTAAAAATAACAAACTGGCGTTTGCTGTTTTAAAAATCACTCGAAGTGACGGTTGCAGGATGGTTGTGGTTGTGAGGCTTCTCGATACTATTTTTAGAATAATAAACTGGCGTTTCTTATTCTAAAAATTACTCGAAGTGACGGTTGGAGGATGATGGTTCTACTTAGGCTTCTCGATACTATTTTTAGAATAATAAACTGGCGTTTGAAGTAGTGAAAATCACTCGAAGTGACGAATGGAGGATGATGGTTCTACTAAGGCTTCTCGATACAATTTTCATTACTGCAAACAAAGGTAACTGTTGCACAACCTCAATAAAAAACTAAAATTTTAAAATATTTATAAAAAGT
>NZ_JACTAC010000066.1 GCF_014486675.1 Flavobacterium macrobrachii | reverse complement strand
ATACCCTTCTGCAATCGATGCAAACCAATTCATTGACGACAATATTGCAGCAATCGATGGAACATTATACTTCTGGGAACACTACAGTACAAACAATTCACACAATACTGTAGCCTACCAAGGTGGATATGCAACCTATACCAAAACTGGCGGAACAGCTCCTGTTGCTCCTGCAATAATCAGCGGATTAGGCTCTAGTAGCAAAACGCCTTCAAGATTTATTCCAGTAGGTCAAGGCTTCTTTGTAAACGGTTCAACAACCGGTGGAACGATCAGATTTGAAAATGCTCAAAGACTTTTCATTAAAGAAGACAATACAGAATCATTTACGCTATTCAGAACAACTGCTGCTACAACTGCTGCTACACCAAGCAACAACAATAGCGAAGACATAATACCTGAAGGTGAAGAATTCATGAAAATTAGATTAGGCTTTAACTCGGCTAATAACTACCACAGACAAATCCTTCTTGGCTTCATGAACGAACATGCTACAGCAAACTATGATCCAGGTTACGATGGTATCAGTATGGACCAATTAAATAACGATATGTATTTCATCAACGGAAACATAAAACTAAACATCCAAGGCGAAGGACATTTCAATGTAAACAACATCTACCCACTTGGAGTTAAAAACGCAGTGGCAGGAAACGTAAAATTCGTTATCGATAACAAAGAAAACTTTAAAAACGACCAAAACGTGTTCATCCATGATAATGTAACAAATACATATCACAACATCAACCAAAACCCGTTTGTAATCAACCTACCAGCCGGAACAGTGGAAAACCGTTTCTCTTTAAGATTTACTGAAAACGGCTCATTAAACACTGACGAAAACAACCTAGAAACAGGATTTGTAGTATTCTTCAACAACCAAGAAAATACTATCAACATCAAAAATCAGTTGTTAGAAACCAATGCACAATCGGTACAACTATTCAACATCCTTGGACAACACATCCAATCATGGGAAGTAGAAGAACTAGACCAAACCAATATTGCATTACCTACAAAATCAGTAAGCACAGGAACATACATTGTTAAAATAACAACAAACAATGGAAGCCTAAGCAAAAAAATAATAATTAAGTAGTTTTTTATAAATTTTGACACCCCCCAAATCTAAAAAAACCGTCTCCTACAGACGGTTTTTTTTTTCAAAAAAAATAAAATCCAAAACATTAGCTAAATAAAACTTCCCATCAGCTAAATGAAGTATCCCATTAGCTAAACAGAGCATCCCATTAGCTAAACAGAACATCCCGTTAGCTAAACAGAGCATCCCATCAGCTAAACAGAGCATCCCGTTAGCTAAACAGAGCATCCCATCAGCTAAACAGAGCATCCCATTAGCTAAATAAAGTATCCCCTTAGCTAAATAGAGCATCCCATCAGCTAAACAGAGCATCCCGTTAGCTAAACAGAGTATCCCATCAGCTAAATAAAGCATCCCGTTAACTAAATAAAGTATCCCCGTGAGGTTTTAGAGTATCCCCATGGGGTTTTAGAGCATCCCCGTGAGGTTTTAGAGTATCCCCGTGGGGTTTTGGAGCATCCCACTAGGGTTTTAGAAATTATATTAATCTACAAAGTAAATCGCAAACAATAAATCAAATAGTAAAGAAGAAAATCACTACTTCAATCTACCAATTAAGTCTTCTACAGAGACCATAAACGCCTCTCCAGTAACTAAATGCTTCACCGAAAACAGTTCACCTTCAATCCCTTTAACTATATAAGGAATAGCACGTCGTTGCGCATGCTTAAACTGCTTGTCTTCCTTCGCTGCATCAGGATACATTTCCGCTTTAACACCATTTTTTCTCAAAACAGTTATGGCTTTCATCGCTTCCAATGCTTGGCTTTCGCCCAAATTAAAAAACAATACCTCTGTCGAAACCGAAACCGTTTCTGGAAACAAATTCAATTCTTCCAAAACCAAATAAATTCGATCCAATCCAAACGAAATCCCCACACCACTCAATTTACTTTTTGGATCAAAGATACCCGTCAAATCATCATATCGTCCACCGCCACCTATAGAACCCATCGCAACACCTTCTGGAGCCGAAACTTCAAAAATAGCTCCGGTGTAGTAATTCAAGCCGCGAGCCAAAGTCACATCCAAGTCTAAATTAGCTTTCTGTAAACCAAGATTCATTACGTTTTCACAAATAAAACGAAGCTCTTCAATTCCTTTCATCCCTTCTTCAGAGGAAGAAAGCATCGCAGAAAGTTTGTCTAACTTCTCCTCTATACTTCCCGAAAAATGAAACAACGGCTGTACTTTTTCCAACGCTGTTTCAGCAATTCCTTTTTCAAGCATTTCTTTTTTCACGCCTTCCTCGCCTATTTTGTCCAATTTATCCAAAGCCACCGTAAAATCAATCAGTTTATCCGAAGCACCAATCACTTCCGCAATTCCCGATAATATTTTTCGATTATTGATTTTAATTGTAACGCCATTCAAACCTAATGTTGCAAAAACTGAATCGTATAATTGAACCAATTCCACTTCTTGCCAAAGCGAAGTAGAACCAACAACATCAGCATCACATTGATAAAACTCTCTAAATCTTCCTTTTTGAGGTCTATCTGCACGCCAAACGGGTTGAATTTGATATCGCTTAAACGGAAACTCAATCTCATTTTGGTGTTGAACAACATATCGCGCAAACGGAACCGTTAAATCATAACGAAGTGCTTTCTCAGAAATCTTAGAAGTTATCTTTTTAGTATTTTTTTCGGCTAATTCTTCCTCTGAAATTTTCTCTAAATAATCTCCACTATTCAATATCTTAAAAATAAGTCGATCACCTTCTTCCCCATATTTTCCCATTAAGGTTTCAGAGTTTTCAAACGTTGGCGTTTCTATCGGTTGATAACCAAATTTCTCAAAATGCGAACGCATAATCGACATGATATAATTACGTTTCGAAACCTCAACCGGTGAAAAATCTCTTGTGCCTTTTGGAATACTTGGTTTTTGTGCCATTTCAATATTAAATTTTAGATTTTAAATATTTGATATCAGATATCTAATATTATTCCGCAAATATCATAATTTCTAAACCATTTTTAAATCTTTTCTTTTAGATTTAATTTCAAAGTATAGATTTTTATTTCTTCAACAAGCCAATCTTCCATCTTCTAACTTCCAACTCCCAACTTTTTTTTAAAACCTTGTAACAAAAGCTGTATTTTAGTGTCAAATTTGCATTATGCTAGGACTATTTAGAGAAAATATAAAAGTAGCTTTGGGTTCCATCCGAACACAATTGCTTCGAACAGTGTTAACTATTGTTATCATTGCTATTGGAATTACGGCTTTGGTTGGTATTTTAACCATCGTTACCGCTATTGATTACAATATGAATTCCAGTTTCGCTTCAATGGGTTCCAATACCTTCAACATCAACCGCTATGAAAACGCAACCCGAAGAAGCGGCGGAAATGAAGTAGAAAAGATTAACCCAATTATTTCTTATCCACAAGCCAAAGCATTCAAAGAAAACTACAAATATCCGTTAACCAATACATCGGTTTCATTTACGGCAACCACAACTGCCGAAGTAAAATACGAAAACAAAAAAACCGATCCCGAAATTTCCGTTCTTGGTGTAGATGAAATCTTTGTTCAAAACTCGGGTTTAGAAATAGAAAACGGCAGAAATTTTACCGTTTTCGATATCAATAATAATGCTTACGCATGCGTTATTGGTTCCGATTTTGCTTCAAAAGGCATATTCAAAGATGTAAATCCAATAGACAAAATCATTTCCATTCGTGGTGCAAAGTTCAGAGTAATTGGTGTTTTAAAAGAAAAAGGTTCCACTTTTGGCAACAGTCAAGATTTGAGAGTTTTAATACCAATTCAAGTGGCGCGTTCTATGTTTTCAATGCCTAATGTAAATTACACTATTAGCACCATGGTCGACAAAAAAGAACTTTTAAATGAAGCTGTTGACAATGCAACCATCACGATGCGAAAAGTGAGAAAACTAAATCCAGTAGAAGAAAACAATTTCGGAATTTCAAAAAGCGAAGATTTAGCCAACCGTATTGCCGAAATGACTGGCGTTTTAAACATGTCAGCTTGGGTTATGGGAATCATTACCATTCTTGGTTCATCGATTGCGTTAATGAATATTATGATTGTATCGGTAACCGAAAGAACGCGTGAAATTGGCGTTAGAAAAGCATTAGGCGCGAAAAAAAGCACCATTGCCACTCAGTTTTTCATAGAAACTTTAACCATTGGACAACTTGGTGGATTGTTTGGAATTATCCTCGGAATTTTGATTGGTTATCTAATTTGTCTTGCCGCTGGTTGGTTATTTGTAATTCCTTGGCAAGCCATTATTGCTGCGGTTGCGACTAGTTTTATTGTTGCCGTAGTTTCGGGTTCTTATCCAGCAATAAAAGCATCAAAATTAGATCCTATTGAAGCGTTGCGTTATGAATAACTAGCCGAAATCATTCTATCATTTCCATAAATATCTTTAATCAACAGAACGTTTTTAAAACCATAACTTTCTATCAAAACAACCGTTTCTTTTCCTAGATATTGATTGATTTCAAAATATAGCTTTCCGTTTTCGGATAGATGATTTTTAGCTAATTCAGTTATCTTTCTGTAAAAAAGAAGCGCATCATTATCTTCTACAAATAATGCCAAATGCGGTTCAAATTCCAAAACATTTGGATTGATTTCTGCTTTTTCCAAATTCCGAACATACGGCGGATTGGAAACGATGATATCGAAAGAAGCTGGAAGTTTGGAGTTGGAAGTTGGAAGATTTTTTAAGTCATTAACTTTTAAAATATCCGTTTGAATAAAATTAACTTCTACTCCATTGATTTCAGCATTTTTTTGAGCAACTTCCAAAGCATTTGTAGAAACATCAATGGCAAAAACTTCAACCGAAGGCAAATTCTTTTTCAAAGAAACAGGAATACAACCCGAACCCGTTCCAATATCTAGAATTTTAAGACTTTCTACTTTCGACTTTCTACTTTCGACTAAAATCAATTCCACCAATTCTTCCGTTTCTGGTCGAGGAATTAATACATTTTCATTCACTAAAAATGGTAAACCATAAAACTCTGTGTCGCCTAAAATATATTGTATCGGCTTGAAGATTTTCAATTCCGCTAAAACAGTTTCCCATTGAGTTAACTGCACTTCATCCATCATTAAATCAGGTTGTAATGCTAAGTCAATTCGCTTTTTTTGATGTAATTTTTCTAACGTGAGATAAAAAAAACTCTCGATTTCTTTTTCATCATATAAAGAAGAAAGTGCTTGAAGAAAGGTGTGTTTATAATTTTTAAAAATCATTTCTCATCTTTCCAACTGCTAATCTCGATCCATTTTGTCCAAACACCATTTATTAATTTGTAAAAACAAAAATCACTATAGCCATACTCCTTGTAATAAATAAAATTACCAAAATAAACAATAGCAATTGTTTTGTCACGTATGAAAACTGGTTTAGAAATTATTATCAAAGTTTGTTTTTTATCTTTCTTTTTCATCGCTTCTCTAGAACTATAATTGTCAACAATATCGGCTGAGTCAATCATTTCAGCTTTCCAACTATGATTATTATCATTAATTATTTGATTAATAATATCAATACCTTCTTTTTCAGAAAGTGTTATTTTATCATTAAGATTATCTTTTGAAATAAATGTCTTTGATTTTTTGAAACGTAATTTTTTTAGATGAAAATCAATCAATTGATAATTTGTATTCTCCAACAGACTAACTCCGCTTATTTTTATTACCCTACTTTCTATTATTTGATTAGCCAAAAGATAGTCAAGATTAATATTTTGACAATTCGCGTATGAAGAAAAAAAAGTAAAAAGAAAAAAATTAAAATTTTTAATCATTTGTTTATAATTATTTTTTATTTTAGTAAAAATATATTTTTAACTTAAAAGAAACAAATTATGAAAAAAAATTTTTTAATCTTATTTTTTACTTGCTTCGTAGTATTTGGTCAACAAATACAATTTGATGATTTAAAATTTTATCAAAATAAATATGGAGATGTTTATTCTTTTTACGAAAACAACAGGCAGATGAGATCTACATTTTTGTCTCCTGCTGACGGTCCAGACATTAAAGACAAATGTGGATGTCAACAAGGTCCAAGCCAAACGACAACATTATTGGGCAGCTGTTGTTGGACAACCCCAAGCGCAACTGCTCCAACTTGTCATTCTGCTGCTGGTACAGGAAGATCTTGTATATAATAACTTCTAACCAAAAGCCATTATTATTTAAAAAAAATAATAATGGCTTTTTATTATTTTTTATGAAAAAAAAAATTCAATATCTGTTTATTTTTTTAGTTCTACTTCAATCTTGCAGTAACAAAAAAAAATATGAATACAATCTTATTTCTTCAAAAGTTATACAATTACCAAAAGAAGATTATTTCTTAATCTCTTCTTCTTGTATAGAATACAATGAAAATAAATATGGTGATTTTTTATATTACTTAACTAACAATGTGACAACAAATTCAAACGAAATAATTGTTTTTGATTTAAATAATAGAAAAATACAAAAAAAAATTATTTTCGATGTTAAAAATGGATTTACTTCTACAATTCATGGATTTTCAATCTTAGACAACAAAACATTCATTTGTAGCAACATAAATGAAAATATCTTTTACTTGACGGATTTTAACGGTAAAATAATAAAAAAAATACCTTATGATTATATAGACAAAAAAACAGGACAAGAAATTTTTAAACTATTCTCAAGAAATGAAAAACCAATAAAAAAAATCAATAACAAATTATATTTTTCTCCAACTTTGTACACAAGCTTGACTGAAAAAGAAAAAGAACTAAGCTTGCTTTTTTCATTTGATTTAACAAAAGATAAATTGGTAAACTTAAACCTTATGTTTCCAAAAAATTATGTAAACTCCGATTTCTTTGATCCTAATTATTCATACTGTTTTGCAAATGAAAAAATAGTTTTTTCATTCAATAATTCAAATAAAATAATTGTATATGATACAAAAAATCAAAAATCAAAAGAATTAAATGTACAAAGTGATAATTTAAGATCTTTTCATAAAAAAACTAGTGTTCAAGAAATTAAAATGAAAGATGCTCTTTACAACACAGTAACATATTCTTCCTTTACAGAAATTATTTATGACAAATATAGAAATGTTTATTATCGTTTTTTTTATCCTGGTATTGAAATAGATAAAACAGATGACAACCTTGCTTCTAAAGCAAATCATTTTGAAAAAATGTCAATATTAATTTTAGACGAAAAACTAAACAAAATAGGAGAGACCTTTTTTGACAACAAACTACGTTTTTATTCAAATTTTATAACTAAAGAAGGTCTATTTGTTTGTTCTAATTTACCACAAGAGAAATCAGAAAACATAAAATATACTCTATTGGAGTTAAAAAAAAATCAATAATTTAATAATGAAAATTTACATCTGCATTTTTTTATTTTCACTGTTATCATGTGAAAACAACAATAATAAATATAAAATACAAGAAGAAGCATTAAAAGATTTATTTAAAAAAGAACATTTTTATATAAATAAAAAAGCTATAATAATAATACCCGCAATGGGATGTGGTTCATGTACAAGTAAAATTATTGATTTTTCTAAAAAAGAAATAAATAATGACTCACTTTTATTCATATATTCTGACTTAACAAATAAAACGGACTTAATTTTTAAAAACATAAAAACTAACAAAAAAAACTTTTTCAAAGATAGTTTGTCTTTATTAATTAGTAGAGGATTGTTAGAAAACAAACCTATTGTATATTTCACCAAAAGTGGAAGAATTGATAATGTAATAAAATTTGATGATACTAATGTGACAGAGATAATTGAACAAATTAAAAAATGAGAAAAGTTATTCTTCAAAATCACTTCACTTGTCAAAAACGAAAAATAGATTTTACATAAAACGCTGTATTGAATTAGCAAAAAACGGTTTGGGAACGACATATCCTAATCCGTTGGTTGGTAGCGTAATTGTCCATAACGGAACAATTATCGGCGAAGGTTGGCACCAAAAATCAGGCGAAGCTCATGCCGAAGTTCACGCTATAAATTCGGTAAAAGATAAATCGCTTTTATCAAAATCTACTATTTATGTATCGCTTGAACCGTGCAGTCATTTTGGAAAAACGCCACCGTGTTGTGATTTAATTATCAAACATAAAATTCCAAATGTAGTGATTGGAACCGTTGATCCCAACGAAAAAGTAGCTGGAAATGGTATCAAACGGTTGCTAGAAAATGGCGCAAATGTTACTGTTGGCATTCTTGAAAACGAATGCAACGAGTTGAACAAACGCTTTTTTACGTTTCACAACAAAAAACGTCCTTATATTATATTGAAATGGGCAGAAAGCGCTGATAGTTTTATCGCTCCATTACATCGCGACAAAAAAGAACCAGTTTGGTTGTCTAACGAATTTTCGCGACAATTGGTTCACAAATGGCGAAGCGAAGAACAAGCTATTTTAATTGGTACCAAAACCGTTCTTGATGATAACCCAAAATTGGACGTTCGCGATTGGAACGGAAAAAATCCAATTCGAATTGTTATTGACAGAACTGGAAAAATTGACAGTTCATATTACGTAAAAGATAAAAAAACGAAAACCATTTTCATAACTGAGCAAGAAAATATTCTTTCGGATGAAAATTGTATATATGAAAATGTTATCTTTGAGAATCGCCTCGCCGAAAAAATTTGTGCCATTTTGTATAAAAACAACATACAATCAGTAATAATCGAAGGCGGAACGACAACTTTAGAAACTTTTATCAATGAAAATTTATGGGATGAAGCCCGAGTTTTCAGAAGTAAAATCCAGTTAAAAGAAGGTGTAAAATCGCCTGTTTTAAAAGAAAATTCTGAAGTGACAACAATTCAAAATGACGAACTAACTATTTTTAAACATCATGATTAACGCAATTATTTTTGATTTTGGTGATATTTTTATCAATTTGGAAAAAGAAAAATCAATCGAAGAATTTAAAAAACTAGGATTGAATGGACCAAATGAAGAATTAATAGCAAAAAATGATTTATTTGAAAAAGGACAAATCACCGAATTACAATTTATAGAAAGTTTTCAAAAATTTATTCCAAATGCCAGTTTAGAAGAAATTATCAAAGCTTGGAATTCAATTATCGGTGATTTTCCGCTGTATCGATTAGAATTCTTACAAATGCTTTCTACGCGTTATCGCTTATTTTTATTGACCAATACTGATTCAATCCACATAAATCGATTTGAACACAAAGTTGGCATGTCTTTCTACACTGATTTTTATCGTTGTTTTGAAAAAGTATATTATTCTTATGAAATGGGAATGCGAAAACCACAACCTGAAATTTTCAGTACCATTTTAAACAAACACGATTTATCGCCAAAACGTACGCTTTTTGTGGATGACAAAAAAGAAAACACCGATGCTGCTGAAGCTTTAGGAATACACGTTTGGAATTTGCAAGTTGGTAAGGAAGATGTTGTCAATTTGTTTGATCAAAAACACTTACCTTTTTAAAAATCAATTACAATTGCAATAGCAATTTTCAATGTTTACTTTTTTGACTGACACCTATAATACGATTGCTTTTCCGTCGACCGAAATTCTGTATAAAGAAAAAAACAGCAAATTTTTTGGTTATGCCTTTCCTGTAACCAATGAAGACGAAATCAAAGAACATTTAGACGTTTTAAGAAAGCAACATCACGGCGCAGTCCATTTTTGTTATGCTTTCCAACTCGGAACCGACAAAATTCAATATCGAGCCAATGATGATGGCGAACCAAGCAACTCAGCAGGAATGCCGATTTATGGACAAATTCAGTCATTTGGCATTACCAATGTTTTGGTAGTGGTTGTTCGTTTTTTTGGTGGTGTAAAACTGGGCGTTGGCGGATTAATTTCAGCTTATCGAACAGCAGCACAAATGGCATTGGGAGAGTCTCAAATTATAGAAAAAACGATAGATGTTACTTTTGAAGTCACTTTTGATTATAAAAACATGAATAAAGTAATGCGAGTCATCAAAGAAAAAAATCTCGAAATTGTCTCCCAAGAAATGAATGAAAGTTGTAAAATTGTCATCGCAACCCGAAAAAAAAATGCCGAAATGATATTCGACATTTTTAATAATTTGTTTGAAATCGGGATAAAAAATATATAATTCCTAACGATTATTCCAGTTCGCTAAACAATTCCAAAATATGCTTCGGCGGAGCAATAGGTTTTCCTAATTTTACATCTACAAAAACCAAAATAAAATGAGCCGTTGTTAATAACTCATCATTTTCACCTCGAATCTCACAATCAAATTCCACCTTAACTGAGCTTTGCGACTTGAACTTAGTTATCACTGTAAGTAAGTCGTCATAACGAGCTGGTTTTTTGTAATTTAAATGCATCGAAACTATGGGTAATGCAATTCCGCTTTCTTCAAGCTCTTTATATGAAATCCCTTTGTTTCTAAGCCATTCCACGCGTCCAATCTCAAAATAAGGCACATAACTACCGTGATAAACAACTCCCATTTGGTCTGTTTCAGAATATCTAACTCTTAGTTGAACTTTATGTTCTTTCATACTTTTTTTATATGGTTTAAATTATATTTTTATTTTCTTTACAACAATATTTTTAAAAAATCAATACCAATTAAGTTTTTTTTAAAATATTTTATTCACATATTTGTTACCCCAAAAATAATGAAGATATTCGTCTTCATTTTTGATTAAAAACCTAACAATAATAACATTTTTTTTATTAATCTTATGAGCAAAACTGCGCAATCGGTATGGGAAAACTGTCTAGCATTTATAAAGGACAATATTCAAGAGCAAGCTTTCAAAACTTGGTTTGAACCGATTAAGTCAGTTGAACTTACTGATAACGCTTTGTATATTCAAGTACCTAGTAAATTTTTCTACGAATGGCTTGAAGAACATTATGTGAAACTGTTGAAGGTTGCCTTAACAAAAGAACTTGGTAAAAATGCAAAGTTACTCTATAAAATCAAAATGGAGAACACTTATGGCAATAAACAACCATTCACAGAACAATTACCAAGCGCACACAGAAGTCCAATTAAATCGCAAGAAGTTGACGCACCGTTTAAAAACCTAAACCCTGAACTCAAAAACCCTTTTGTAATTCCGGGAATTAGAAATTTAAAAATAGAATCACAACTTAATCCAAATTATAGTTTTGACAATTTCCTTGAAGGAGATTCTAACCGTTTGGCTCGTTCAGCAGGTATGGCAGTTGCTAATAAACCTGGTGGAACATCATTCAATCCGTTATTGATTTTTGGTGGTGTTGGTCTAGGAAAGACACATCTTGCTCACGCAATTGGTGTTGAAATTAAAGACAAATATCCGGAAAAAACAGTTTTATACATTTCTGCCGAAGTATTTACACAACAATACATCGATTCGGTAAAGAAAAATAACCGTAATGATTTTATTCATTTTTATCAATTAATTGATGTGTTGATTATTGATGATGTTCAATTCCTTTCAGGAAAATCAGGAACGCAAGATGTTTTCTTCCATATTTTCAACTACTTACACCAAAACGGAAAACAAGTAATTCTTACTTCGGATAAAGCACCTGTTGATATGCAAGATATTGAGCAACGCTTATTGTCTCGTTTCAAATGGGGTTTATCTGCCGAATTACATCAACCGGATTACGAAACCAGAATTTCAATTTTGAAAAACATCTTGTATCGTGATGGAGTTGAAATGCCAGATGAAATCATTGAATATGTAGCTAGAAACATCAAGTCTAACGTTCGTGAATTGGAAGGTGCAATTATTTCTTTAATTGCTCAATCTTCTTTCAATAAAAAGGAAGTGACTTTGGATTTAACAAAAAGTATCGTAGAGAAATTTGTTAAAAACGTAAAAAGAGAAATTTCTATCGATTATATCCAAAAAGTAGTTTCGGATTATTTCCAGTTAGATGTTGACACTTTGCAATCTAAAACTAGAAAACGTCACGTAGTACAAGCCAGACAATTAGCTATGTTTTTTGCTAAAAAATTCACCAAAGCTTCGTTGGCAAATATCGGTTCGCAAATTGGCGATCGTGATCACGCTACCGTTTTGCACGCATGTAAAACCGTTGACAATCTAGTTTCTACCGACAAACAATTCAAAAAATTTGTAGAAGATATTCACAAAAAATTATCCTTATAATCCAAGCGAGTTTTAAAAAACTCGCTCTTTTTTTATTCAATTATGTCTGTAAAAATTCTAATGGTATGTCTAGGAAACATTTGCCGTTCGCCACTGGCAGAAGGAATTTTGGCTTCTAAATTACCAAGAGATAAATTCTATATCGATTCTGCCGGAACTGGAAATTACCATATTGGTAAACAACCCGACAAACGTTCCATCGATACCGCTTTGAAAAACGGTTTAAACATTTCAAACCAAAAAGCAAGACAGTTTACTTCAAAAGACTTTGATGCTTTTGACTATATCTTCGTGATGGACAATTCCAATTATGATAACGTTATCGAATTAGCTAAAAATGAGGAACAAAAAGCCAAAGTAGATTTAATCCTAAATCAATTGTTTCCTGGTGAAAATGTTGACGTTCCTGATCCTTATTATGGTTTACAAAACGGATTTGACATGGTATATCAAATGCTGGACGAAACTTGTGATATTTTGGCAAAAAAATTGATTGAAAAACATTCGTAACCAATGAAAACAACCCCATTAAAAGGAAAACTATACTTAATTCCAACAACTTTGGGCGAAAATAATCCCGATGATGTTTTGCCTCAAACGGTAAAAAGAGCAATTGATTTCATCGGTACGTATATTGTTGAAAACGAAAAAACCGCTCGAAAATTCATCAAAGCCATTCATCCCGAAAAAGTGCAAGCCGATTTAAAAATTTCTCTTCTAAACAAAAGAACCGAAGCAACAGAACACAAATCCATGCTTTCGCCTTGTTTAAACGGCGAAAACATTGGTTTAATGAGTGAAGCTGGTTGTCCTGGCGTTGCTGATCCTGGTGCGGTTATCGTGAAATTGGCGCATGAAAATGGCATTCAAGTCGTACCTTTGGTTGGTCCATCTTCTATCCTATTGGCCATGATGGCAAGCGGAATGAATGGACAAAGTTTTGCTTTTAACGGTTATTTGCCTATTGATAAAAGTGAAAAAAAATCAGCATTGAAAAGTTTTGAAAATCTATCTAACTCCAAAAACCAATCCCAGATTTTTATTGAAACACCTTATCGAAATAACAAACTGATGGAAGATTTGTTGCAAACACTACAACCCAACACGCTTTTGTGCATTGCCGCCGATATTACTTTACCAACCGAATACATTAAAACACTTCGCGTAGCCGATTGGAAAAAAACAAAGGTCGATTTACACAACCGACCTACTATTTTTATTATTCATAAAATGTAATTGAATAAAAAACATTTATCAAGCACTTTTTAAATGTTGCTTTTCAGAAAGTTCTTTAATGAATACTGAAGGTTTTATACCTGTATGTTTTTGAAAAGCTCTTGAAAAAGTGTTTTCGCTTTTAAATCCCAAATGCTGTGCGATTCCATCCATGGAATATCTAAAAAAATCGGTACTACTGTTGATTACCATTTCATTAATAACATAATTTATCCTCAAGCTATTGATGTAATCATTAAATTTTTGATTTTTATGTGAATTGATTACTGAGGAAAGATAAGATGTGTTTGTTCCGAAATCATTCGCTAGTTTTTCTAATGTAACATCTGGTTTTAGAAATTTTTGTTGCTGTTCAAAACCAGTTAATTTTTCTAAAATTTTTAACACCGTTTCGTCGTTGATATTATTTGTCTTAGGTATAATTTTCAATTCTTCAGACGATTCTACAATCTGCTTTTGTATGCTTTCAATTTTTCTAATTAATTCTTGCGCTACTTTTTTTGCTTTCTTTTTTTGTTGAAAATAAACAACTAAACTTGCTATTAGGATAAAAAAAGCTACTCCAGAAATTATTCCTGTTTTATATTTTTCAACAAACAATGACCTTTCCAATTCTTTTTTGGCTTGCAACAAATCTTTGGTTTCATATTCTTTATGTATTTTATGAATAAGATGTTTGTGATTTTGACTGTAAATACTATCCGCTTTTACCAATTGTTCTATATAGTAAATCTGCTTATTCTTATCATTTTTTGATTTATAATAAGAAATTAGCAACTCATAACTTTTCCTTACATCGGGATGTGTGTATTTTTTGGTTTCAAATGCTTGGTTTACTTTTTCAAAATAGGATATTGCTTTTTCTTTTTCTTTCATATCCCAATAAGATTGTCCAATATAAAAGTTACCCACTGTTGCCCATGCAAAATCTTCGTTTTCATATAAAAAAGGTATTTTTTGCTCTATTTTACGAATTCCTTCGCTATAATTTTTCAAGAAATAATCATTGATTCCTTGTTTAAAAACAATATAATGACCATCAAGTTTAGAAAAGTTATTTTTTTCAACCGATCGTAATGCAGTTTGTAAAACTTGATTACTTTCCTTAACTCGATTCATTTTAGTGTAAGACCAAGCTAAACCTTCAATAGATTTAACATAACCTCTTTGCATATTATACGTTTCGTCCTGACCATAATACTCAATACATTCTTGAAATAAACTAGCTGCATCCGCATAATAACCCAAATAGTTTTTAACAATACCTATTTGATACTTGATGCGCTTTTTATTATATATATCATCGGTTTGAGAAATATACTCATTCGCTTTCAAGTAATTATTTAATGCTTTTTGAAAATCTTTTATACTATAAAACAATATTCCTTTGGTAAGATAGACATCACCTATTACTGCTTTATCTTTAGTTTTAAAAGCATAAGGCAACGCACTGTCTATAAAAGTTAACTGCTTTTCTTCCTTTTGCTGAAAGACAAAATTCTTATAGTAAGCACTTATTCTTTCGTTATTTTTCTCTCTAAAAGCTCTATGCCTGTATTCTTTAAGATATGCATGCAGTTGAAGCGAATCCTTTTCGGCATCCATAATGCGATAATGTAAATCAACGTATGAATATTTAGATAACGAATCCTTTTTTTGCGCGAATACATTTCCTGAAAATACCATCAGAAAACAAAAAGAAAAAAATAAGAAACGGTTTTTAAGCATAAAAAACATATAAAAAAACTTACGATTTTAAACAAATTTAAGTGTTTATTTCTTATTTCTTCAAAAACACCAATAATTAATTTTAAAACACTTAAAATCAATATTTTAAACACAAAAATTCAACTGCTGATTCATAAAAATTTTATGAATCAGCAGTTACTCTTCTTGAAAAAAACAAAAAACCTTCTTTAGTTTGATGATATAAATGAACAAAGCCGGCAGCGTTCATAATTGTTTAATTGTATAAAAAAATAATTATGAAAAAATATGCTTTGTTGATAGGAATCGTGTGGTGTTTTGTTTCATGTACAGCAGATGAATTAGAAACAAATACACAAAACTCAAATAGTAATAATGCATTCCTAGAACGAGATTTAGAACCTGATCCTAAACCAGATTGGGGTAAAGGAGGATATAATGATGACAATCCACCATCTAATGAAGGTGGTAATTAAAATACAGTTTTAGAAAAAGTGATGCAATACATTGCCTGATGATTTCGTTATCGATAAAAGAAAACGGAAAAATATGACGGAATGGTTATAAAACATAGCACATTGTTAGCTTTACTTAAAATCTGTAAGTCGGGCAAAGCCTAAACACAACGACTATAAATTTTGTGATTGAAAATTTTTTATTAATTTTAAATTAAACAAAATGAAAAAAGTACTTTTTAGTTTAATAATGCTAGTAAGTTTTTCCTTTACAAGCATTGCGAGAGAAAAAACAGGACTTCCATGTTATGATGCATATGTATTAGATATGGAATACTTGACTGATCATGGTTTACCAGAAAACCAAGCTGAATTCTTTGCTAATGCTGCTTGGGAAGAATGTATGTATGATACATATGGCTGGACACCTTAATTAAAATAATAGGAAGTTTAACTCAGTTAAACTTCCTATATCACAATATTTTTACTATTTAAAAATATAAAATGACACCTGACAAGGTAGTGTTCTTTAAACTTTAATAAACAAAAAATGAAAAATAAAGCAATTTTAATTATTATTCTTTTTACAAATTACTTTCTATACTCACAAGAAAGTAATTTTGAAGTGACTTATAGTGTTACAGTTAGTTTTGATAAAGAATTCTTATCTGGAATGAGAAAAGAATTAAGGAATAAATTTATTGAAGCTCAAACAAATTCAGAAACAATTTATCCCAAATTACTTTTTAATGATACTATAAGTTCCTTCTATGTTGATGAGAGTATGAATATTGGTAACAACAATAAAAATTCTTTTATAAAAATGCTAATAGGTTGTAGTAAACCTGTTTTTACTAATTTAAAAGATAAAACAATTTACTTTAACAATCCTGATGATGGCAGATTGTACAAGAATGATGAATTTTTAATTTACAAAAAAATTATAAAAAATTGGACTGTAACAAAAGAAACAAAATTAATTAATGGCTATTTATGCTACAAAGCATACAGAAAAGAAAATGATTTTGATGTAACTGCTTGGTTTTGTCCAAAATTTCCATATTCATATGGTCCTAAGGAAAGTTCTGGATTACCAGGCCTAGTTTTTGAATTAAACGAAAAGAATACAACTTTTGGATTAAAATCCATAAAGAAGATAACAAAAAAAATTAACATTACTACAAAAGGTCTTCGAACTCCTTATGAAGAGTTTTTGATTATACTCAAGGAACGTAGAAAAAAAAGAGATGCCTTTTTACGTGAAAGTGAAAAATAAAAAAATGTAAAAAATCTATTTCACAAAACGATTACAACAAAATTGTAAATGAGCGAATGGAAACATTGCAATCAATGATAAAACAAAAGTAATTAAATGATTAGAATTCTTTTTTTACTAATTAGTTCGCTTTCTTTTTCACAGCATACTATTTCAGGTGTTGTTGAATATACTGTTGAATCGCTTTCTTCTGAAATTACCAAGAATATTGCTAAAACAAGTAAAAACGTATCTGAACAAAAAGCACTTCTTGAAATTTTTTCCAACGAACCAGCTCACTTCATCTTAGAGTTTAATGGCAATGAAGCTATTTATAAAAATGCCAAAAACGAGATGCAATCTGATGCAAACAAAAAGCCAAAACCAAAATTCTTAGAAATTGTTGGTGGAGGCAATGGAATATTTTATTCAAATAGTATAGAAAAATCTACATTAACCCAAAAAGAAAGTTTTGGTGAACTTTTTCTAATTTCTTCTAAATTTCTTGATTGGGAACTAACTAGTGAAACTAAAAAAATTGGTAATTATACTTGCTTCAAAGCTAAATATATTGCTAAAAATGATAATAAAAATTTGATTGATGAAGTTTGGTACACACCTGAAATACCTGTTCAATTTGGTCCAACTAAATATATTGGTTTACCAGGTTTAGTACTTGAAGTTATTGCTGGAAAAGTAAGATTTACAGCAACCAAAATTCAACTAAATAGCCAACAACCAATTGTTATTGAAAAACCCAATAAAGGAACAAAAATAACAGAAGAAGAATACACAAAAAAACTACAACAAATAGGAACTGAATTAGGTTTTTAAAATAACAATAAAAGTTAATGTATCGAATCCTGTATTATTTATTATTCTTAACCTCATTTTCCTTCTCCCAAACCCACACTATAACTGGTGTGGTTTCCGATTCTATCAACAATCCTCTGGAAAGTGCCAATATCATTGCATTGCCCAAAAGCGAAAACGGCACGTTAAAATTTGCCATTGCCGATAATAAAGGTCGATATCGATTGGAGTTGGACAAAGGTGTAAAATATGAAGTCACGGCTTCTTACATCAGTTTTATTGAAGAAGTACTTGTCGTAGAACCCAATTCAACCATTACAACACACAATTTCAAACTGAAATCTACTGGTCAAAAACTAAAAGAAATTGTCATTAAGCACGAATATAAACCTATAATCGTCAAGAAAGATACAATTACCTATGACGTAAAAGCATTTGCTAATGGTAATGAACGAAAGCTAAAAGAACAATTAGAAAAATTACCCGGAGTTGAAGTCGATAAAAAAGGCAATGTTACTGTTCAAGGAAAAAAAGTAACTAAAATGCTTGTTGAAGGCAAATCGTTTTTTGGTGGCGGAAGTAAATTGGCTGTAGAAAATATTCCCGCTGATGCCGTAGATAAAATTGAAGTCATCGACCATTTTAACGAAGTTGGTTTTATGAAGCAAGTTTCAGACAGCGATGAGCTAGCCATGAACATCAAGCTAAAAGAAGATAAAAAGAAATTCATCTTTGGCGATATCGAAGCTGGTGTTGGTAACAACGAGTTTAATTTGCTTCACGCTGGATTGTTTTATTATTCGCCAAAGACTAATGTGAGTTTCATTGGCGATATGAATAACATCGGGCGAAGTACGTTTTCGTTTGAAGATTTAATGCGTTTTCAAGGTGGCGTAAGCAGTTTTCTTTCGGGTAGAAAATCGTTTACCAATTTATATTCTTTCGTTAATGACAATACCGATGTAGTTCAAAACAAATCGCAATTTGGCGCGTTGAATTTTAGTGTTGATGCTTTTAAAAAACTATCTGTTTCAGGTTACGGGATTTTTTCCAATGTTTTTATGCAATCCAAAGCAGAAAGCAATAATGAATACTTGCAAAGCAATTCGGTTACGTTTGAAAATCAACTTCAAAATAATGACAATCGCTCCGTTCTCGGTATTGGAAATATCAAATTAGATTACAATCCTAACAACAAAGAAAAATGGTATTACAATGCACAATATCAATCAAGTGCCAATGATATTAATAATGTAATTAATTCGGTTACGAATCTTAACGAAAACACCTTTAAAACCATCAGCCAAGCCGATAATGTTTCGGTAAAACAATACGTCGAATGGCACAAACAATACAACAATAGCAATCATACCACAACATTTGTAGTCAATCAAGCGTATGAAAATAATACGCCAGAAAACTTATGGTTTACCGATCAACCGTTTTTATCGGGATTAATTCCGTTGCAAACTGATGATAATTATACGATTGAACAAATCAAAAAAGTAAAAAACAACAGCGTTGATGCAATGTTCAAGCATTATTGGATTATCAATAATTTCAATCATTTGTATTCTGTTGCAGGAAATAATTATGGTTACTCAAGTTTTATCACTTCCGAAAAACAGCTTATCACCGGTGGAACAATCAACGATTTTTCTTCGGCAGGTTTTGGGAACGATGTTCGCTACAATTTGAATGATGCTTATCTGGGAATGGAATACAAATTCAAAATTGGAAAATGGACGAATAAACCTGGAATTTATTGGCATTGGTATCAATTAAAAACGAACCAACCAAGTGCTGATTATTCGCTGTCAAAAACACTATTTCAACCGCAATGGAATAGCGATTTTGAATTCAACAAATCAGAAACATTGAACTTCATCTATCGTTTAGCCAATACTTTTCCAGAAGTAAGTCAACTCGCCAATCAATACACCTTGCAAAGTTATAATTCAGTTTTCAGAGGAAATGCTTTGTTGGAAAACGAACGCTATCATTCGGCTAATCTTAGATACTCAAAAATGAATATGTATCGAGGCATTATGATTAATGCTATGGCAAGTTTTAACAAAAAAGTAAAAACCACTCGAAACGAAATCGAACTCGATGGTATTAATCAATTCAACACACCAATTCTTACTGATAATCCCGAAACCAACTGGCGTTTTAATGGTTCAGTAAGTAAAAAAATCTATCGATTTACCTTGAAACTTGATGGAAATTTAAGTTGGTTCAATTACATCCAAACGCTAAATAGTATCACAACTTCCAATGACAGAAATAATCAAAACATTGGCGTTTCTGTGAAAACTTCTTATAAAAAATGGCCCGACATTAATCTTAGATACTCCAAAGGTTTCAGCCAATTTTCAGGAATTACAAAATCAAACTTTCAATCGGATGGTTTCAATGCCGATTTTGAAGTGACTTTCCTAAAAGACTGGATTTACAAATTAAGTTATGAAAACCTTAGAAATACAAATAACAACAATCAAGATAATTTCTTTGAAACAGCTAACACTTCCATTCGACACCAAAAGAAAAATAGTCCGTTTGTTTTTGAATTAACCGTAAACAACATGCTAAACATTAAAGCCAAAAATGATTATTCTTTTTCTGATTTTATGATTAGCGAACGACGAACTTTTGTTTTACCTAGAGTAATTCTGTTTTCGGTGAGTTATAAGTTGTAATTAGTAAGAACGGTTAATTAAAATCAAAACTAAATATGAATATTAAAAAGATAATAACAAGCATAATCATATTCGTAAATTTATCCTACTCTCAAAAAAGTGATAATATATATGTTGAA
>NZ_JACTAC010000065.1 GCF_014486675.1 Flavobacterium macrobrachii | reverse complement strand
ACTTTTTGTTGAATATTTTTCAATTATTTTTGGTTCTTATTTAGATTTTATACCCTAGTTTTTTGTTGTTTTAAATAAAACAAAACTATGATTGTAGGTTAATTTTATATCTTTATTAAAGTTACATCAATACCTTTTTGAAGGTTTATTTTTAAGATTTTCAAAATTCTTATATTTACCAAAAAAAGAAATGCAATTTTCAACGCCAATTCCAATTTCTAAATATTCAAATACAATAGATTACCATTCAAAATTAGTGTCTATTGGTTCTTGTTTTGCCGAAAACATTGGTGAAAAATTCAGCTATTTTAAGTTTCAAAACACAGTAAATCCTTTTGGAATAATTTTTAATCCGGTTTCACTCGAAAAAATAATTAGTCGTTGTGTTTCGAAAACGTATTTTACCGAAAATGATGTTTTCTTTCACAACGATTTATGGCATTGCTACGAAGTACATTCAGAATTGTCCAATACAGATAAAAACGAATTGCTAGCTCAATTAAACAATCTTGTTGATTTTGCGAATAAGCAAATTTCCGAAGCAACTCATGTTTTAATCACGCTTGGAACGTCTTGGGTTTACAAATTAAAATCGACCAATGAAATTGTAGCTAATTGTCATAAAGTTCCTCAGAAAGAATTTGAAAAAGAGTTGCTTTCCGTTTCAGAAATCAAGCAAAGTTTACAAAATATCATTTCGATTACCACTTCGGTAAATTCTAATGCAAAATTCATTTTTACTGTTTCACCAGTTCGTCACACCAAAGACGGTTTTTTTGAAAACAATGTCAGCAAAGCACATTTACTTTCAGCAGTTTTTAAAACTGTCAACCGACAACCGACAACTGCCAACTATTTTCCTTCTTACGAAATCATGATGGACGAACTTCGTGATTATCGTTTTTATGCCAACGATATGCTACATCCAAGTCAGCAAGCTATTGATTTTATTTGGATAAAATTCTTTGAAAACTATGTAAACGAAAAAGAATTTCAAACGATGCAAGAAATTTGCAACATCCAAAAAGGATTACAACATCGACCTTTTAATCCAAATAGACCTGCGCATCAGCAGTTTTTACTTGCTCTTAATCAAAAGATTACAAAAGTGAAAGCCCAATTTCCTCACATCACGTTTTAACAAAATACGACATTTGACGTATTTCTTAGCTTAGGTTTATACTATAGGTTTGCTTTGTACTTAACAACCTAAATTATGAAAACCTTAAAAACCATTATGTGCATTTTTGGCATTGTATTTTTCGGCCAAAATGTTCAGGCGCAACGTCCAGTTCACACCGACGAAGAAATTATTGCCGAAACGGTAATAAAAGAAGTCGATGAGCTTTTTAAATCTCCCGAATTTGTCAAGAAAAAGAACAAAAAATTTGCTGATGTAAAAGGAACAATGACCGTTGATATTGGAATTGTTCACAGTGGTAAAGTATCGACTTTTTTCAAAGTGGAAAGCGATATCAAAAACATCGATTTCATCAACTTCATGTCCGATTATATTTTGGAACACAAATTCCAGTTCAAACTTCAAAAACAACAACGACACAAAATTCGTCATACTTTAACTTTTTAACCCTAGTAAAACAATAAAAACAAATCAAAATGAAAAAAATATCATTAGTAGTGATGACGCTATTTTTAGCTTTCACATTACCAGTAAATGCGCAATTAGGAAAATTACTCGGCAAAGGTAAATCCGCTGGAAAAAAATCGGGAAGTTTTGCTACCGTTTGGGAGTCAGAATTTGACAACAAGGCAACACGACTTGCTGTTGCAGTAAACAGTGGCGAATATATCCTTGGAACCGATGATAATTCGGCTACCGTTTTAGATGCTGACGGGAAAACCGTTTGGAGTGGTGATTATAAAAAAATAACAACCAACAAAACCAACAAATGCGAATACCAATACATAATTCATAAAGGTGCTGGAAAAGGCGGTTATTTATTTCTTTTTGACGAAATAAAATTAGGAACCGATAGAGTAGCAGTAATCGATGTTGCTACAGGAAAAGAATTGTGGAACTCAGAACAATATCAAAATCTTTTGCCAAAAGGCGGAACGAAAAATATTGAAGGTGCTGATGATGGCGAATTGGAAACGGTAAAATACATTTTCGAGTTGGATGCATTTTTAATTTCACAAAAAGCTTCGGTTATTTTAGTAAATGCCAATACAGGCGAAAAAATTTGGGAAACCAATCGTTTTAAAGGCGGTGTTGGAAAATACATTTATGATGCAAAACGAAACGAAATCATCATGATTAACTTCAAACCAACAGCACTTGGAGCTTTGTTTGCAGGATTTAAAAATCAATTGGTAAAAATCAATGCTACCAATGGTGATGTGTTTTGGGACGCAACTTTTATGGGAGTAATCGAGAAAGAATTAGTAACACGTAGAGCTATTGTTGACCTTTGGATTAAAGGCGATAAATTATACATGTATTTAAACGGATTGCAGGTTTATAACATCAACAACGGTCAAAAACTTTGGGAAGCTATTTATGAAAATGATATGGATGGCGGTGGAAAAGGCTTGTTTTCTAATACTTTAAACAAAAAATATTACAGAACAATTGCCGATCCAATTTTTACAGATGATGCTGTTTATTTAGTGATGTTTGGAACACGAGACAGAACAAAATACATCGAAAAACATGATTTAGAAAGCGGAAAATTGCTTTGGGCTTCGGAGAAAATAACAGGTGCTTTTAGCATGCCAAATTTATATCGTGCCAACGGTAAAATTCTCCTTCAAATTGGTGGAAAAGTACAAGTACAAGAATTCCGTCAAGAAACAACTTCAAGTCCATTGGGCGGAACAATGAAACAAACCGTTCCTTATATTTATTGGGATTACAAAGCACAAAAAAATGGAGTTTTAGCAATTGACGACAAAACAGGTCAAACCTCTTGGCGTTCGGAAAAATTTGATAAACGAATTACCGATTTAGTCATTCATGAAGACAAATCAGTATTTGTTGGCGATGGCGATGAGTTTTATGGATATGACATTGCTTCAGGAAATCAACTATTTGATGTGAAACACAACGATGCTAAAGTGGGTAAAGCTACTGATGTTATTGATTTTGATGATAAAGTAGTTGTGCTTTCAGAAAAAGGATTGGCTTCCTACAATAAAAAAGATGGCTCAAGAGCTTATGCTTCTGAAAAAATCAAAGGTGTAGATTATTTCTACGAAATAGGTGGAAATTATTTCCTTAGAGATCAACGAAATTCTAAAAACAGAATTTTTGGAATTGATATGACCAATGGCGAAACCAAAGGCGCAGTGGAATCAAAAGGAAAAGGTGGAAGTCCAACTTATGGTGCAGGAATTGATATTTCGGGAGATGGCGAATATATTTTTGCTTTCAAAGGAAAAAAAGCAGAGAAAATTAGAGTAAATAATTAATTTTTTTGGAGAGTTTAAGCAAAAGGACTGCACGTGTTGTAGTCCTTTTTTTAACACAATAAATTATGAAAAAAAGATACGCTATATTTTGTTTTCTAATCATTTTTTCAAGCTATTCGCAGCAAGTTCAATTTGCTCATAAAGTGATAAAATATTCAACCGATTTGGGCGGAAAACAACACGGAATTAAAAGAGTTCTAGGAAAACCAGACGCTTTTCCTCAAGGCGGAAGTTCTCCAAATGCTTGGATACCAAAAAATGCGCTCGATGGCTATGAATTTGTTGAAGTAGCTTTTGAAAAACCTCAAACCGTAAAACAAGTTGCTGTTTTTGAAAATTTAAATGCTGGTTGTGTGGCGAAAATTGGAGTTGATACCGGAAACGGAAAATACCAAACGGTATGGTATCGAAAAAAAGATTGGAAAACACCAAGTTATAAATCAACTTTAAATTCAGATAGAAGTTATTATTTTGGTAGAAAACGAAGAAAAATTCATAAATCGCCAGATGTAAATGTAAATCCTGCCGTAGAATATGCAATTCTTGAAACAGCTGTAGCCAATGTTGTTGCTGTTAGAGTAGAATTTAATTTTGCTCTAATTCCAGGACAAAAACAAATCGATGCAATTGGAATATCCGATTCGGAAAACCCAATTTCGGTCGATGTAAATTCACTCTCTAAGTTTGAAAATTTGTCTGATCCCAAAGTACTTATCTTGGACGAATTTACACCCGTAAATCCAACAATTTCCCATGATGGAAAAAAATTATTCATCACAAATGGTAAAGATGGAAAAGACGAAATCTATTCGTTTACTAAAGATGCTAACGGAAATTGGAGTAATAAATTCTTCGAAAAAACCTTAAACTCAGACAACAGTTACAACTATGTTGAATATACTGCGCAACATTTTCTTTTAAAAGGTGGAAATCCAATCACTAAAGGAAATACCAATTCGGGTTTTGAATTATTTACACCAACTACAGATGGTTATCAATCGCTTGGTGCTGTGAAAATTTCGGCTTACAATAATTATGATGATACAGCCGATGCTACCATGACAAGCGATGGAAAAACATTAATCATGGCAATCGAAACCGATTTTACTCAAGGCGGAACTGATTTGTATTTTACTAATAAAAAAGAAGACGGAACTTTTGGGCTTCTTCAAAACATGGGAAAAGTAATTAATTCCGCAGCCGATGAAGGCATGTGTCATCTTTTGTCAGATAACAAGACTTTACTGTTCAGCAGTAATGGTTTTAGTACGTATGGTGATTATGATATTTTCATCACCTATCGATTGGACGATACTTGGAAAAATTGGTCAGAACCAATCAATCTAGGCAGTAAAATAAATTCCAATGATCTTGACGGATTGCCTTTTTATGACGAAAATTCGGAACAACTATATTACATTTCTATAGACCAAGGAAGCCAAGTTATGAAAGTGATTGTTTTGCCAAAAGCAATTATTCAAACTCCAAAATAAATGTTAAAATACGACAAATGCCTTATTGATTTACTATGTATTCTGTTGCAAATTTGCCTTATAACTTTAACACATTAAATAGTATGAAAACAATTAAACAATTTGGATTTGCATTAGCAATTATTTTTTCTTTAACATTATCATCTTGCGGAGGTAGTGATGATGACGGAGGTGGAGGTTTTAATGGTCCAGCAACTGGTACTTTTATAAAAGCAAAAGTAGCAGGTTCTAACTTTTTAGCAGAAGGACAGTTAGCAGTGGGTAACATGACCAATGGCGTAATGGTTGTAAAAGGATCATCAACTTCTGGTAAGAACATAGGTATTCAGTTATATTCAACAACAGGTTCTTTGTCAGTTGGAACTTACAATATGAATGCTACTCAAAATACTGACATTGCAGTTGGAAGTATAACATATACAGACGTTAATACAAGTACTTTTGCAGTTACACCATACAATTCATTAAACTGTGAAAATACTAATGGTACATTAGAAATCACATTTATGGATGATACAAAAATTGAAGGAACATTTAGTTTTGTTGGTAAAGAAGTAAAAGAAGATGAAACATGTGATGGTGGAACAAAAAACGTTACAAATGGTTCATTTAGATTAGTATTGTAATAGATTTTTTGAGTTATAGAAGACCTGATTTATCTCAGGTCTTTTTTTTGTTAATACGGCATTTGACGTATTCTAAAATTAGAATTCTTTGTACAAATTTGTACTCTAAATTTAGTGTAATGGAATATTTATTAGTTATAATTTTTTTACTGCTATTATTAGTAATATTTTGCTTAGCAAACAAAATAGTAGCGGACAGAGATAAATTTAAATCCAAATTGAGGTTGTTAAATGAATTGATGAAAGACTTAAATAGTCAACAAGAGTTGCAAAACTCTCAAGTTAGTATATCAAATCAATTGAAAGAAAGATTAAATCAAGTTGTAGACGATTTAAATAAAGAAATTTTTGACTTAAATTATCAATTTTTTGAAGAAAATTTTCCAAAAAAAACATAGTTTCAAACTATTTTTCAACATTTTTGATATATTTATATCTCAATTCTTTTATATGAAAAAATTTAGTTTATGCGTTTTACTTTTAATTTTATACAGCCAACAAACCGTTGCTCAAGAGTTAAAAGAGGTGTTAATTAACGCCTATACTTCAAGAGATTCTTCAGATTATTATTTTAAAATTGCTAAAAGTAAAATTAAAAACAAAGAAGACGAAGCTCAATATTTTTTTTGCAAAAATGCTCGTTTTGCAGATTTAAATAAACTAGACAGCGCAGTTTTTTATGGACAAAAAGCAATTAAACTCCTTGAAAATAAAGGCGATTTGAATTCGCTTATGACGGTTTATAGCAATCTTAATAACGTTTATAACAATCAAGGCAAATACGAAAAAGCTATAGAATATTCGTTGAAAGGATTAAAAAAAGCCGAAAAAGAAAAGAATGAAGGATGGATTTCATATTTTAATACAGAGCTTTCATTAGATTATCACGATTATGAAAGCTATCAAAAAGGCGTTCATTTTGGAAAAAAAGCATTAAAAATTAATGAAAGAAAAAAAAAATGTTGATGCTGGATTGATTTGGAAAACACTAAACGCAATTGCAATTAATTATGATGATTGGAATAAATCTGATAGCGCTTTGTTGTATCACAAAAAAGTGTTTAATTATTTTAAAGGAAATGACACACTGAAAATTGGAAGTACCTATAACAATATTGGAAACACACTTTTAAAGAAAAAAAAATATAAAGAGGCAAAACATTGGTTGACAACTGGTTTAAGAATTTCTGAATTAAGATCTTCAGATGAATCAGCAAAGAAAGGTAACCGATTTTTTTATGAAAAAGCTACACTTTATACCAATCTTGCTACCATAGAATCGGAACTAAATAATTTCTCCGAAGCCGAAAAATTGTTTGTTAAAGCTCACCATTTTGCTACCAATAGTATGAGCGCCGAAAAACTTCGAGATTTATATTGGCAGCGAGCCAAGTTTTTTACAAAATCCAAAAAATATAAATTAGCTATCGAAGATCATGAAAAATACATCAAATTGCGTGATTCTGTTTTTGATGTAAAAAGAGCCGAAACATTTGCTGAATTGGAAGCAAAATACCAAACCGAAAAAAAGGAAAAAGAACTCTTAAAGGTTAAAACAAAAGTTGCTGAACGCGAAAATGAAATAAAAAGAAAGAATACTCAGTTTGTAATTTTATCACTGATTGTTGCTGGATTGTTGATTATTGGTTATTTAATTTATCGGCAACAGAAGTTGAAAAATAAACAACAAAAACAGGAATTTGAACTAAAATCGGCAATTGCAAAAATTGAAACCCAAAACGAACTTCAAGAACAGCGATTGCAAATTTCCAGAGATTTACACGATAATATTGGTTCACAATTAACCTTTATTATTTCGTCTGTTGACAATATAAAATATGCTTTTGATATTACAAACAGTAGGTTAGACAATAAACTTTCAGGAATTAGTGATTTTGCAAAGTCAACAATAGTCGAGCTTCGAGATACCATTTGGGCAATGAATAAAAGCGAAATTACCTTTGAAGATTTACAAATTAGAATTCATAATTTCATAGAAAAAGCCAAAATTGCCAAAACGGATATCAACTTTAATTTTACTGTTGATTATCAGTTAAAAGAATGCAAATTTTCTTCGGTGGAAGGAATGAATATTTACCGAACCATTCAAGAAGCCATAAACAACAGCATGAAATATGCAAATTCCAAAACGATTTCGATAGACATTAAACCCAATCAAGATGACATTGAAATTTTGATTTCCGATGACGGATTAGGTTTTAAAATCGATGAGGTTTTACTCGGAAATGGAATTGCTAATATGAGAAAAAGGATTTCAGATGTTAATGGTCTTTTTTATATTCAATCTAATGAAAATCAAGGTACTAAAATAAAAATTACTATTCCTAAAAAGTGTAAAAAAGCATAATTTATCGAAATTACCACGAAAAAAAATACGGCATTTGCCGTATTTTTTTTTACACCTATTACAACCATCTTTGTCTAGTTAAATGTGGTGTTTAATACTGTATTAAATGTAAAAACGGTTGTTTTTATTGTTGTCCTTTTCAAACCATATTGAGTCAAGCACAATACTTCAGGTTTGGAAAGGACTTTTTTTAGCAGGTATAGTTTTTTTGCCTAAATGATGATAAAAATCAATACAATATTGGTCGTTTTTTTTCTTTTATTTTTTAAAAGTCAAACAACTTTGTCTCAAAATAATGTTACAAAGCAAATTGATTCTGTAAACAATCTTTCGTATCAAACTAAAATAGCAAACACCACAAAATTCCTGAAAATTTATCAAGATAATGTAGCTAAAGCTCAAAAAATTAACTACAAAAAAGGAATTGCAGATTCATATTCTAATCTGAGTTTGATGTACTATTTTCAGGGAAAATATGATTTGAATACCAAGTTTATGTTGAAAGCAACTCGATTGTATCAGCAATTGAATCTAAAAGATAAACAGGCCAATTCGTTTGCGGTTTATGGATATCAGTTGAAACTTCGCGATATGAATTCAGCTGTTATGTATATGCAAAAAGGAATGAAACTGGCGGAATCGATTAAAGACGAATTCAGTTTGAGTGGAATTTATGACAACTATGGCGTTTTGAAAGAAATGCAAAACGAGCTCGATAGTGCACTTTTTTTCTACAATAAATCGTTGAAAATCAAAGAAAAATTAAAAGATAATCCAGGAATTCCATACAGTGCAAACAAAATTGCCTTGGTAAAACTGATGCAAAACAAACCAAGAGAAGCAAAATCACTTTTGGATTATGCTTTCAAGATTAGAAAAGATATCAAAGATATTTATGGAATTGCCGAAAACCTGAATTATTATGGGTTTTATTTCAAGCAAATTAAAGACGATAAACGGTCGATAAACTATTTTAATCAGGCAATTGAATGGAGTAAAAAACACGATTTTCCCTATTTGACACAAGATAATTTCAAAGAATTGTCAAGCGTTTATGAACGAAATAAAGATTTTAGAAAAGCACTTCAAGCTTTTAAAAATCATATTGAAGTTAAAGACAGTATTTTCAACTCTGATGTTAGAAATAAACAATCGGAACTCGATATTGAATATGAAACGGAACAAAAAGAGAAAGAAATTTTAATCCAAAAAGCAAAATTGGCGGAGAAAAACCTTTGGATTTTGGGTGGATTTTCATTGACAATAATCGCAATCCTTCTGGGGTTTTTGTTGTTTTCTAAACAAAAGCAAAAAACACTTCAATTGCAAAAAGAAAACGAGTTGAAAGATGCTTTGTTAAAGATTGAAACCCAAAATAAACTACAAGAACAACGTCTAAGAATTTCCAGAGATTTGCATGATAATATCGGTTCGCAACTTACTTTTATTATTTCAACTATTGATAATTTGAAATATGGATTAAAAGATAATGACCAGAAAATTATCAATAAATTGCACAGTTTAAGCGGATTTACTAAAGAAACAATTGCGGAACTTCGCGATACGATTTGGGCTATGAACAAAGATAAAATATCCTTTGAAGATTTAAAAATTAGAATTTCCAATTTTATCGAAAATGCTCAAATTGCTTCCAATGGAATTGATTTTGAATTCAATTGTCAAGATAATTTTGCACCAGTTTCATTGAGTTCTGTTGAAGGAATTAACAGTTATAGAATTATTCAGGAATCAATAAATAATGCATTAAAACATGCCAAAGCAACAAAAGTTTCGGTGGAAGTTTTGTGTGAAAATCAGTTTATTGAAATCATTATTAAAGATAACGGAATTGGTTTCGATGAAGAAAATACTGTATTGGGCAATGGATTGAGTAATTTAAAAAAGCGCGCCAAAGAATTAAATGGCGAAATTTTAGTAACTTCACAACTCAAAAAAGGAACAACAATTGTTTTGAAATTTAATAAAAAATAATATGTCAGTACGAATAGCCATAGTCGATGATAATGTTTTTCTGCAAAAAGCCATTGCCGAAAAATTGTCTTTTTTTGATGATTTAGTTCTCAAATATACTGCTGTAAACGGTAAAGATTTACTAACGAAGTTAGAAGCTAATAAAAACATCGATTTAATTTTAATGGATATTGAAATGCCCGAATGCAACGGAATTGAAGCCACTAAAATGGTCAAATCCAAATATCCGCAACTAAAGATCATCATGCTGACAGTTTTTGATAACGACGAAAATATTTTCAATGCAATAAAAGCGGGTGCTGATGGTTATTTGTTAAAAGAAGTTAATCCAAAAGATTTGCATCAAGGAATTATTGAAACTATAAATGGTGGCGCAGCAATGAATCCTTCTATTGCTTTAAAAACCCTGAAATTGCTAAGAAATCCTGTAGAATTTGCTCAAGTAGAACAAGAAGAAGTCAAACTTTCTACTCGTGAAATAGAAGTTTTAGAACAACTAAGTAAAGGGTTGAATTATAATGTTATTGCCGATAATTTGATACTTTCGCCATCAACCGTTAGAAAACACATCGAGAATATTTACACTAAACTTCAAGTCCACAATAAACTCGAAGCAATCGAAAAAGCCAAAAGTAATAATCTAATATAATTCTTATCTTCGTTTTAAATTTGTAACCAATGGCAGTCCGAAGAAATTCTAACGAAACAGCTTTAAAAAATGTGTTAATTCCAATAATTCAGGCTATTGGTCGTTCAGGAAAATTGATTTATTTGTTGCTTTTTATTGTAATTGCTGTAGTTGCGTATAAAATTTTTAATTCCAAAAGCGAAAGTTCAACTGTTGAATACAATTCCAGTTTAATTGAAAAACAAATCAAAAATGTGGGTAAATTGGTTGTAACCGAAGGTCATTTTTCTGAAGTTTTGACTTATAAAGATCAAAAAAAATACCTGATGGATTTAGTTTCTTTCGAGAAAAAAGCACTAATTATTGTCAATGCCGATGTTACCGTTGCTTATGATTTACGTGAGATAAAATATGATTTAGACGAAAAAAATAAAACCGTTTCCGTTTTAAATATTCCCAAAGAAGAAATCAAAATCAGTCCAAACATCGAATATTATGATGTGGAACAAAGTACGCTAAATCCTTTTACTGGAGATGATTATAACAAAGTGAATAAAATTGTTAGAGCTAATCTTGCTAAAAAAATTGAAAAATCAAAATTAAAAATCAATGCTAAAAACCGATTGATTAGTGAGCTTTATAATATTCTAATTTTGACCAATACAATGGGTTGGAAATTGGAATACAACGGAGAAGAATTGACTAAAACTTCGGTTAAAAAAGTAGCGTTATAGATTTTTTTCTACGTTTTGCCAACTTCCACCGTTTAGCGTTTCAATGCCGTTATTCTTTAGGATTGATGCTGCTTGAGCACTTCGCATTCCGCTTCGACAACAAACAATGATTGGCTTTTCAAAACGTTTAATTTCATTAACTTTTGAAAAAATGTTGTCCAAAGGAATGTTTTTCGAACCTTTGATATGACCATCACGAAATTCGCCAACAGTTCTTACGTCAATAATAATCGCGCCTTTTGATACAAAATCTTTAATAGTTTCTGATTTTCCTCCAAGACCTAACATGCTTAATAATCCCATAGTTTTAATTTTTAAGCAAAACTAAATTTAATTTAGGTGTTAGTTTGTATCAAAAGTTACTGGTCAACCTTTACAGTATAACTTTTTCCATAAAAAGCTCCAATCCGCCCGAAATTAAATGTGCAATTTCAGGTCGAGCTTGTTTTACTTTTTCCAAATGGATAAGTACTTGATTGAAAAGTTCAGTGTTATTGGTTTTATCGCATAATTCAGCTATTTCCAATGAAAGAAGCCAATCTTTGGGATGATTATTTTTAAGGATTTCAAATGTTTTTTCGGCAGATAAAACAACTTGTTTTCCATCTCTTAAATTTCTAATATTGAGATATAAACCTTCGAGTTCTTCTTTTTCTGGAGATTTTTTTGCTTTGATAGTTTTGCTTGATGGAACGTGAGTAATCATGTCAAAACTATTCACATCTGCAGCACCAGAAAATGCTGAAATTACTTTTTTACCAACAACCATATCATAAATTCCCCATTCAGGTTGGAAAAGAACGGTGTCTTTGTGAGTAACTGTACAATTCTTGAATTTTATCAATAAAATTTCGCCTTGTAAATTTCTTGAACCGGTAATAATTTCTCCAGAAACAATAATATCGCCTTCAAATTCTAAGGTAACTTTTTCGGCTTCATAAATGTCATACGCACGCAAATCACGCGGCGACATGTCTTCGATTGCCAAATTAATTCCTTTCAGTTTTCCAATTGGTGAACCAAAACCTTCGGCATGATATTCTGTTCCATGACCAACTAATTCTTTTTCGCGGTAAGACAATGCTGTTTTTCCTGTAGTTTGAACATAAACTGGCTTTCCTTCATTTTCAATAACATTAGTAAACAAACCCGAAATTTGAATTCCTGTACTCAATTCGATTGTTCCTAACGATTTAGAGTCTATCAATTTTTTTATGCCAGATAATCCGCCAGTTCGCAATGCCATGCTGTTGGCAAATTCTTCTAAAACCAAACTTAAATGGGCAAAATCGGGAGTTACATACAGTTGAGGTTGCGGTTTTGTAATGTCAAAACTTTGATTAATTGCCGAAATATCATAAGGAATTTTAGTCACTTCGTCAGTCATACACCAAGCACTTTCGCCAATGGATGAAAGTAATCCTGCACCATAAATTTTAGGGTTTTCAACCGTTCCAATTAAACCATATTCCACTGTCCACCAATGTAGATTTCTAATTTGAGCCATTTCGGACAATTCACCCATATTATTTTGCAGAAAATCAACTTGTTCTTCGGCTTTTTTGATGTCTTCTTCTGGTGTATCTTCGGCTTCTTTTAGAATAGAAAGTAAACGAATGGCTTCATACATTTCATAATCTCTAGCCGATGAAATGGCTTTGCAACCTATTTCGCCAAAACGACGTAAATATTCGGCATACTCAGGATTTGCAATAATTGGAGCATGACCTGCACCTTCATGAATAATATCGGGAGCTGGCGTATATTCAATATGTTCCAGTTGACGAATATCGGAAGCAATTACCAACACATTGTAGGCTTGAAACTCCATAAAAGCATTTGGAGGAATAAAACCATCTACTGCGACAGCTGCCCATCCAATTTCTTTTAGAATTCGGTTCATTCCATACATATTTGGAATATTGTCTATTTCTAAACCAGTTTTTTTCAAACCTTCCAAATAGGATTCGTGTGCTACTTTTGAGAGATAATCAACGTTTTTACGCATAACATAACGCCAAACAGCTTGATTAATTGGAGTGTAATCGTCATAATCTTGAGGTTTGATAAATTGCTTCAAATGTTTTGGTAATCGGTCAATTAAAGGATTGCTTTCAAAATGTGCTTCCATGGTAATTTTATTCTGTTTCTCACTTTGTCAAAAGTACAAATTCCATTTTTTATAAGTGTGATAAAAATCATAAAAAAACCGCAACGGTTGATAGTTGCGGTTTGTATTTTGAAATTCTGCTTACTGTGACTGCAAAACTTTTACTTTTTCTTCGGTGGATATTGTTCAAGAATTTTAGTTACAAATTCTTTTACTTTTTCGTCTTTTTTATCTACATTTTTGGTTAATACGCCTTCGCCTTGTCCTTGCCAAATTAGTTCTTTTTTCTTGGCATCAATAATGTCAATGGTCAAAGTTCCTTCGGTATATCGATAAATCGAAGTTGTTCCGCCCCAAAGCCAAGGATTCCAGCCAAAACCCCAACCCCAGCCAAAACCCCAGCCAGCATTAAATTGGTTTACATCAACTTGTTCTCTTTCTTTGGTAAAGAAATTCACAATTACATCGGGATTCTCACTTTTAGTAAAACCTTTTGCTCCCATAACTTCGTCAATAGAGCGTAGAATTCTTTTTTTGTCTAAGTCAGATATTTCAACTTTGTCAATACCACTTTTCTGATATGCATATGTTTTGTACTGACTAAAATCGGCGTTTTTGTCGTAATCTTGATTAACTCTTACTGAACTGCATGAAGTAAAAATAAAGAGTAAAAGTAACGGTAGAAATTTGAGTGCTTTCATAATTTTATTTATTTAAAGTTTCAAGTTTCAGGTTACAAATTTTGACTTAAAACCCGAAACTACAATAAGTCTTCATCAACTATATTTGGGATGGTAACTTTTAATAAAGGTTGCGTCTCCATTGCTCTTTTTATTGCAAAAATTGCACCTTCGTTTCGTGCCCAACTTCTTCTTGAAATTCCGTTGTTTACATCCCAGAAAAGCATCGTCTCTAATCGTCTTGATGCTTCTTTAGTTCCATCAAGAACCATACCAAAACCACCATTGATTACTTCGCCCCAACCAACGCCACCGCCATTGTGAATTGAAACCCAAGTAGCGCCACGGAAACTATCACCAATTACGTTTTGGATTGCCATATCGGCTGTGAAACGCGAACCATCATAAATATTAGAAGTTTCTCGATAAGGCGAATCGGTTCCGGAAACGTCGTGATGATCACGACCTAAAATTACAAAGCCAATTTCACCACGAGCAATCGCTTCATTGAAAGCTTCGGCGATTTTTATTCTTCCTTCGGCATCGGCATAAAGTATTCTGGCTTGAGAACCAACTACTAATTGGTTTTCTTGTGCGCCTTTTATCCATTGAATATTATCTGCCATTTGTTGCTGAATTTCCGCTGGGGAATTTTTCATCATTTCTTCGAGAACATCGCAGGCAATTTTGTCGGTTTTGGCTAAATCAGCAGGATTTCCTGATGCACAAACCCAACGGAACGGTCCAAATCCGTAATCGAAACACATTGGTCCCATAATGTCTTGAACGTAGCTGTTGTATTTGAAATCGATGTGATTTTCGGCAAAAACATCTGCTCCAGCTCGAGAAGCTTCTAATAAAAAAGCATTTCCATAATCAAAGAAATAGGTTCCTTTTGCTGTATGTTTATTAATCGCAGCCGCATGACGACGCAATGTTTTTTGAACTTCTTCTTTAAATTTATCGGGATTATTTGCCATTAAATCATTGGATTCTTCAAAAGTATAGCCAATTGGATAATAACCTCCAGCCCAAGGATTGTGTAATGAAGTTTGGTCTGAGCCTAAATCGATATATAGATTTTCTTGGTCGAAACATTCCCAAACATCGACTACATTTCCTAAATAGGCAATGGAAACAACTTCTTGATTTTCTAGTGCTTTTTTAACTCTTGGAACTAATTCGTCGATATCCTCAATAATTTCATTTATCCAACCTTGCGAATGACGAATGTGAGTAATTTTCGGATTTACTTCGGCACAAACGGTCACGCAACCTGCGATGTTTCCTGCTTTTGGTTGTGCTCCAGACATTCCGCCTAATCCAGACGTAACGAATAATCCGCCTTTTGGAGATTTTTTTATTTTTCTGAAACCGTTTAAAACGGTGATTGTAGTTCCGTGAACAATTCCTTGTGGACCAATATACATATAACTTCCTGCAGTCATTTGTCCGTATTGAGATACGCCTAAAGCATTCATTTTTTCCCAATCATCAGGTTTGGAATAATTTGGGATAACCATTCCGTTAGTGACTACAACTCTTGGTGCTTCTTTATGCGAAGGAAATAATCCCATGGGATGACCAGAAAACATGGTTAACGTTTGTTCATCGGTCATTTCTGCCAAATATTTCATCGTCAATAAATACTGAGCCCAATTTTGAAAAACTGCACCGTTTCCGCCATAGGTGATTAGTTCATGTGGATGCTGCGCTACGGCATAATCCAAATTATTTTGAATCATCAACATGATGGCTTTTGCTTGTTCGGATTTTCCAGGATATTCTGAAATTGGACGAGCATACATTTTGTAATCGGGACGAAGGCGATACATGTAAATTCTTCCATAGATTTCTAATTCGGCTTTGAACTCAGGAAGTAATTCAGCATGATGTTTGGGCTCAAAATAGCGCAAAGCATTTTTTAATGCTAATTTTTTTTCCTCGTCAGAAAGAATTTCTTTTCGTTTTGGAGCATGATTTATTTCGGTTTCATAAGGTTTTGGATTGGGTAAAACCGATGGAATTCCTTGGAGTATTTGTTCTTTAAATGTCATTGTATTGAAGGGTTGTTTGTTTGTGATGTTTGCGTTAGGGATAGAAGCGAAAATCCTTTTTATCTTGCCGATTAGGCAGATGAAAAGATTGTAGCGAATAGCCCGACCTGAAAGGTAACGCCATAATTATTTTTTTATTGTTCCTGTTTTTTTATCAAAACCATACGGACAATGTCTACAACCGCTTTTGCAACAATAGCCACGTTTTAGGTGGTATTTTTCGGTGAAACATCGATAACCTTCGGGCGTTAGATAATAATCTTCGCCTTCAATTGGTTTTTTTTCGTTATTTTGGTCATTCATAGACGCAAATTTAAAGAGTTTATAACGAATGTTGATAATTGTTTCTAAATATTTAATCCCAAAAGGATTTAGCGGGTTTACAATTTTTCCTTTCATTTTTTTGAAAAAAAAGGAAGATAAATGGAATAGGTTTTTGCTTAATCATGAGCGAATTCATATTCGTCAGCAATTGGAAATGTTGGTTATTCCTTTTTTTATATGGTATTTTTTGGAGTTTTTTATTAGGTTGATTTTGTATAGAAACTGGAAGAAAGCTTACTACAATATTTCGTTTGAAAAAGAAGCTTATTTGAATGATAATAATGCTGACTATTTGGTAAATAGGAAGTTGTATGATTTTTTTAAGTTTTTGAAATGATTTTTTCGTAGTAGTATTTTTAAATTTCTTATTTTTGCTTAAATTTTATTTGTATGAAAAAAGTTATATTGCTGATGCTGATGATTTCTAGTTACACTACTTATTCGCAACTTTTTGTGGGTTCCAACAGTTATATGTATGTTGGAAATCAATTTGTTTATGTAAATGGCGGTATAAATTTGCAAGAAGATATGACTTTGCCTATTGATAACGGAAGATTGTTTTTAAGAAGAGAAGGTCAGTTATTACAAGGTACAACAAGTTCATCCACAAATTCAGGAAGCGGAAAACTTTCTGTTTATCAAGAAGGAACTTCAAATAATTTTGGATATAATTATTGGTGTTCACCAATAGGAAATACCATAGCTGGTGCAGGTAATGAAAGTTTTGGTATTTCATTTTTAAATCAACCTGTTTCGGTTACTGAAAGTAATCAAGCTGTAATTTTACCATCAAATGTTTCTAACGGAATAGCAAATCCTCTTTCCATAGCATCTTACTGGATATATAAGTTTACTCCAATAATAAATGGAGCATTAGTTTATGCTGATTGGATTCCAGTTGGAAGTGCTAATTCAATAAAAGCAGGTGAAGGATTTACTATGAAAGGTACAATGGGAAGTGACAACTACAATCCTGGAGGAGTTGAATTGAGTGTCAATAATCCATATAATGTATCGCCATTTGTTCCAAGCGCTCAACGTTACGATTTTAGAGGAAAGCCAAACGATGGGAATATTGCTATTGATGTAGCCGATGGTAAATTAACATTAACAGGAAATCCTTATTCATCTGCAATAAATTTAAATATGTTTTTGTTAGAAAATAGTGGATATTCAATAGCTACTGATGGTTCAATAAGTGGTCCAATTTTAGCTAATAGCGTAATTAATGGAGAAGCTTTTTTTTGGGAGCATATAAAACCAGCAACAACCCATGTTTTGTTAGGATATGTTGGAGGATATGGAACTTATGTAGCTAACAATGTTAATGCGTTTAGTCCAGGAACATACAACAATGCTACTTGGAATACTTATAATATTGACGGTTCTTTGAATACAACAGGTGGTGGAGCTGGAACCGAAAGGTATAAAAGGATGTTTACACCAATAGGGCAAGGTTTTTTTGTTGAAGGTTTTGGAACAACAGGAAATCAAGCGTTGATGAAAAATAAATATAGAGTATTTGTAAAAGAAGGCGTTTCTAATAATTCTCAGTTTGAAAGAAATTCTTCATCAGATAATCAAGTTGGTAATTGGGGAGAAATACCAAATGTTGCTGGAGTAGATTACACACAGTTTTCAAAAGAGTTATTGCCTCAAATAAAAGTTCATACTATAATTAATAATGCATATACTAAAGAAGTTACAGTGGCTTTTAATCCAAATTCTACAGATGGTTATGATTTAGCTATGGAAGCAACTTCTAATGAAGATTTAAGCAGTGACGTTTATTTGTCAATAAATGGTCAAATGAAACCATTTGTGATATCTACATTACCTTTTGAAATGGATAAAAGAATACCATTTTCAATTAAGTCTGGTTCAGCAATGACTACATTTAAAATAGCAATAGGAGATATTATCAATTTTAATGAATTAGAGAATGTTTACATTTATGACTCATTAACTGATGTTTATCACGATGTAAAAAACAATTTTTTTGAAATTTCATTGCCTCAAGGTATATATGAAAATAGGTTTGAAATAACATTTTTATCTCAATCTCTCAGTAATACAAACTCTAACATAAAGAAAAGTGTTACGGTGTATCAAAATAATCTCTCTCAAAATTTGACAATTTTAAACCCTGATTTATTGGAATTGAAAGAAATTAATTTATTTGATTTAACAGGGAAAAGAATTTTAGAGAGAAATAAACCAAATATTGAAGCCGAGTATAGATTTTCAACATCTGGATTGTCAAAAGCTGTTTACATAGTCAAAATAAAAACTGATAAGGGTGAATATTCTCAAAAAATAATTGTTTCTAATGAAAATTAAAAAAAAGAGCAAATTTTAAATTTGCTCTTTTTTTATTTAAAATATAATTTTCTTATTTATAATTTTTCCATCAATCAATTGAATCTGCAATAAATATGTTGATTGATTTTTTATTACAGTTTTTAAAATAGCTTCTTTAGAATCGATATTACTAAATTCATTTATTTTTTGCCCCAAAGAATTGAAGACTTTAATATTTTCTATTTCAACATTTGAAATAACAGATAAATTGGTTGAAGAGATAACTTTTATTTCGTTTTCAAAATTTTGCTCTGTGTTAGATAAAGTTGAGTTTGTATAGATAATTTCGAATCTATCATTATGCATACCTGGATTTGAAGTAAAATTGTAAGGAGAAGTTTTTAAATTATGGATAATTCCATTATTCAATTTGTCTTTTAAATAAATGTTCCGAGAGTTAAAAAAATCATCAACTCCAGCAATTGCAATGTTATAATTTCCAGTAGAAATTATTTCAATTCCAATAGGAATAATGTCGTTTTCATTGAAAGGTAAAGCTCTACCTTGAATTAAAAATTTGTTGTTATTTATCATTGAATAAATTGACATTAAACCACTTTGTTGTGTTGGACAGTCAAAAAAATTATCGACTTCCATACTTGCTCCTTCAATATAACCAAATAAAGTTCTGCTTGACTGATTGTTGGAGTTTACAATGTCTAACCAAATTCTTTTTCTTTCTAAGTTGACATAATTATGGTTGTTTTCAGAAGAAGATTGGTTTCTGTAAAAAATATTATTTGGATATGTTGAACTACGTAAATTGTTATTGAATGTTACCACATCAGTAGTAGATGGACCATCAATCATTTCTACAAAGAAACCTTGTCCAGCACCAATAAATAATTCATCTGGTGCCGCTGGACAGCAACTTGTTCCTGTAAAATTATATGTTAAATAATCAGAAGCCGTATAATTGTATTGAAAGGAAGAATAAAAAGGATTGGTGAGATAGATTGGCAGATTATTGTGTGTCCATAATCTAATGCTTCCAAGTATTTTGGTTCTATTGTCAAATAAAAATTGACTTCCTCTAATTGCAGAAGGATAAGGATTTCCTAACAAGTTCCAATTGTCACTTAAGTTTGTTATTTCGATTCCATTTGTTCCATAATGTGTTGCAGTGTTAGTATCGTTACCTCTATAAATTGGAGTATAGATAGTACCATTGTTAGGGGTTCCAATAAATCTTGCAGTTAATGTATTGGCAGTAGAATTATTAAATGGACTTGAGCTTGGACCTCTAATTATGTATCCTTTTCCTCTTGTCATATTAGTGGTTGAAGGTAAAACCCAATTTCCTTGTCCGCCATTACTGTTTGGAATGGTTGTATTCCACTCATATTTTGGGCCTGGTATTATAGGATTAAAAATTGAATTAATGTTTTGATTAAAAACAGGAGAAGACCAATAAACATAGTCGAGTGTTCTAACAGATGCATTTCTTTCGTAAGTAATTATTCCTAGGTTAGTGACATCGTTAATTTGTATCAAACTAGAATTGTTTCTGATAATGAAGTTTCCATTAGTATTAACGTCAACTAAATCTGTAACTGTGATATTGTTTCCTGAATTTACAGTTAATGTTGCATTACTATAAATAGTTAATGTACCAGCTAATCCGTTATAGCCAGAGCCATTTATAATAGGATTATTGCTAGTTACAGGAATAATTACACAATCAGAACTATTTGGTTTTCCAAGAGGAGTCCAATTGTTGTCATTATCCCAATCAGAACTTATAGAACCATTCCAAGTTTTGTTAGGTGTTACAGTAACAGTTGTTTCATCAGTTATCACTATTGTTCCACCTGTACACAAATTGTAAGTAACTTGTGCTGTATAAGTTGTGGTAGTTGTAGGGCAAACAGAAATTACATCAGTATTGCCAATTGATGGTCCAGATGTTCCTGAACCTTGAAACCACTCAATTGAGGTCAGAGTAGTGCCACTTGGTGTAAATCGCCATGCTTCGTTTATAACTGACCAGTTTGTGTCAAGACTATTACGTCCAGGTGCTGTAACGGCTTGAGTAGCGCCGTCATTTTGCAAACCTATGATGGCATTTCCACCATTCCAAGGAGAAACATTAAAATTATCGATATTTTTCTCTTTCACATAAACTTCAAT
>NZ_JACTAC010000064.1 GCF_014486675.1 Flavobacterium macrobrachii | reverse complement strand
AAAACATTTCAATTAGAATTGATTAAAGTCAATAAATTTCTAAGGAACTATTTTGATAACCAAGATTTAAATTCACCAACTTTTTCTACCGCTACAAAAATGTTTTCACTACCAAAGTTGGGATTCAAAATTATTTTTAATTTTAACTTTGAAACATAATACATCTCTTGAATTGAGTTTGCTGAGATTAAAAACTTTTTATTTACTCTAAAAAATTCTTTCGGATTAATTTCATCCTCAATTTTTTTTAGACTAAAGTCAAGTGGTAATTTTTTACCATCATTCAAGCAAACAAAGGTCAATTTATCTTCTGAAAAAAAATAGGCAATGGTATCAATCGATACTGACTTTAATTGATTATTTAACTTCACTAAAAAACGATTTCGATATCTGGATTCCATATCAATCATCATTTTAGTATAATTAGGAAATGTTGTAAGACTTTTATATTTATCAATACTCTTTTTTAAATTTGGTATTGAAATTGGTTTTAAAAGATAATCAATACTATTTATTTCAAATGCCTTAATCGCATATTCCGAATAAGCAGTGACAAAAATAACAGGACAAGTAACATTAACTTCCTCAAATATTTTAAAACAATAATCATCAGAGAGATTAATATCTAAAAAAATTAAATCAGGTATACTTTCGCTTAAACAAGAAATGGCCTCCTTAACTGAATCAATCATTTCAATAACATTCATTTCAGGTTCAATCGATTCAATCATTTTCTTTAATCGCGCTGCGATCAATATTTCATCTTCAATAATAAAAACTCTAATCATAACTCGACTTAATTAAGGGGATTTCAACTCTAAAAATATTATTTTCAATTTTAAAAGAAGGTTCTCCACAATTTAGCAAAACGTATTGTTTTTTTATACTTTTTATTCCAATTCCAAAAGATTCCGTTTTTACAGCATTTATTTTAGGATTAAAATTATTCTCAATTATCAATTGCTCTTCTCTAGAATAGATGCAAATTTTCAAAGGATTATGTTTATCAAAAACGGTATGCTTTAAAGCATTTTCGATTAATATTTCAAGCGTTAGAGGAGGTATTAAATAATCTAATTTAGAAACATCAACAGAACTCTCAAGTTTTATTAATCCCTGATGTCGAATCAATTGAAGTTCAAAATAAGAATTTAGTAGTTTGAGTTCTTCTGATAAAGTAACTAAAATTTCATCAGAATTAGTGAGACTGTATCGAAAAACATTGGATAATTCCTCTACAAATTTTATTGCTTTTTCAGGTTCAGTATCAATTAAACTAGTGATATTACTAAAACAATTAAAAAGAAAATGAGGGTTTAGTTGATTCTTAAGTGACATATATTTATCATTAAGATTTTCAATCTCATTTTCTTTTAGCCTTATTTTTAATTCCTTTTTTTCAAATTCGTTTTCTAAATAAATCTCAAATAAATAAATAAATAAAACTACACTACTTACAATAATTAAAATGGCAAAAAAAAGCGTATCAAAAAAAATCAAATCTTCATCATCATTAAATAAGACCAAGGAAATTAGTCTTAGTAGAAAACTAAAAAATATAATTGTAGCAATACTGACGAAAAAAAGGAATGTTCTTTTGTTGAATAATTCAACTCTTTTGTAATAATAACTTTCAATTGTTCTCTTTCTGATCAAATAAATTATTAATATAAAAATAAAACTTAGCGGAAATAAATAAATCTGATCTTGTATAGCTTCAAAAAAAGAACTTTCATTATAGTCTTCTAAAAAATTCAAAAAACTAAATATAAAGCAAATTATACTATACAAGATCAATCTATTCTTCATTCCTAAATTAAAATTACTCAATCAAAATACTATCCTCTTCTATATCTACGGCATAAAAATAACCTAAAATTCTATTAGTAGGATTTGATGTGTTTATAATATTACTTCTTATAGAAGCAGGTGGTGGATTTCCAACAAAAGATATACCTTGATTACCTGTTTGAGTAAATAATTCAAAAAGGAACTGATAATATCTTTTTGATATTCCTATTTGTTGTGCTTTTGCCAAATCTCCAATTTCAAAAGAGACCTCTTCATTAGGGTTAACACCAATTCTCTGTTGGCCATCAAAAAACCGATCAGACACAATTAATGTCTCTGCGTTTCCTGGATCGGGTACAATAGTAAAAATATTATTCTTAAATACACGATGATAATAATAATTCTCAACACCTACGGGGTCTGTAGTGTCAAATTTTAAAAAATATCCTTCATCCGTAAACAAGGTTTCCTCTTCAAACTCATAGTAAAAATTATCAAAAGGAGGGACCTCTGATAAGGTATCTGAGCCTGTATAAGTTTCATTATTCCATACTATAGTGATAGTATACGTTTTACCAATTTGCGGTAATAAACTATTCGTTTCGTAAAAACCATTCTGTGTATGTATTAAACTCCATGTTGTTGTTCCATCAGTTATTGTAACCGTGGCATCTGAGACAAATGGGTTGCTAGAATTGGTTAAAAAAGGAAGCGTTTTAGTCAATCTTATTTTTTGTGTAGAATTGCCAGAGTTTCGCTCTATTCCACCTTCAATAACCAATCGCTCAACAGAGTTTAATGAAATATCACCTGTAACATCCTCTTCACAAGAAGTAAGGCCAATTAAAAGAAAAACCATTATAACAAACTGCTGGATTAACTTGTTCATATTTTTTAAATTTTCCATTTTTCGATACTTAAAATTCATTAATAAATATTTTTCGTTTTCATTTTAAAATTTAAATTCATAAGTTACACTCGGTACTATCCCAAAAAAAGATAAGCGAGTGGCTTCTGTATTTCCCGTAGCTGTCTCCACTCCATTTACTTCACTAACCTCTCTAAAGAAAATTGAAGCGGCGTTTTGACGATTGTATAAATTTGCAATACTAAAAATCCACTTTCCTGTTCTATTACTATCTTTTTTTGGATTTAATGTCGCTGAAATATCTAAACGATGATAAACAGGTAATCGGTTGGCATTTCGATTGCTATAATCAGCAACTACAAGTCCATTCTGTTCATATCTACCTGTAGGATAGGTCACTGGTCTACCTGTACTAAATGTAAAAACACCACCAAAATCCCAACGAGTATTCGTCTTTAAAAGACCAACTAAATTCAATCGATGCAACTGATCTGCATTATTAGCATAAAATTCACCATTATTTATTCCGTTAATTCTATTCTCACTACGTGATATGGTGTAACTTAACCAACCTGTCAAATTTCCCTTATTCTTATTCAATAAAAACTCAATACCATAAGCCCTCCCCTCACCTTGAATAATTTGTGTTTCAACATCCTCTCTAAAAAGTAAGTCCGCACCATCTTTAAAATCTGTCACATTTGATAACTTTTTGTAATAGGCCTCCACTGAAAAATCAAATTTATCTTCTTTAATTTTTGAAAAATAACCAACAGCGACTTGATCAGCAAACTGAGGGCGAATATAGGGGCCACTCGGTGTCCAAACATCAAGAGGAGTAGGGGAAGTGGTATTCGTTACTAAGTGAATATATTGATACATTCGATTGTAACTTGCTTTAAACGAGTTTTGATCACTCAACAAATAACGAAGGGAAAACCTTGGTTCTAAAGCATTGAATTGTTTTATTATGCTTCCCGAACCATAGTTTTTTTCACCAATAACTTCATTTTCTTCATAAACACCATAAATTGGGTCATAAGTTAGCGGACTTCCTGTAGCATACAAGCGTATATTCTCGTTACCCATTCGCATAAAATTTGAAAAACGAAAACCTGTTTGAATGTTCAGTTTTTCTGTTAAGTCAAACTCTGCATCAATGTAAAGTCCATTTTCTAATGCTGAGTTATTTTGAAACTTTTGAGCGATTATACTTGATCCATTTAGTGATGAAATCTCACCAGGATTAAACTTATAGGATGTAAAATCAATTCCACCTTTGATTGTTGCTTTTGAACTAGCATACCATGTTAACTTTGGTTTAAAATTAAAGTTTGTGATATTTGAGTTCCATTGAAATTCTGAACCGGACCTCAAATTATCCAAGGAGTAATCATAGTTAGAAAAAATAAATGAAGATTGAAAAAATAAATTTTCATTAATCGAATTTGTCCATCGTAAGGTTCCTACAATGTTACCCCAAGAGGTACCCAAAAATTTAGGCAATTCAAATCGATCTCTACCAAAATAACCAGAAAGAAAAAGTTTATTCTTCTTATCCAAATCGTAATTTGCTTTTAAATTTAAATCGTAAAAGAAAAGTACATTATCTTTAAATTCATCATCTAAAAACGTAAAGGCATCAACGTATGAACGTCTTCCAGCAAACATATAAGACCCTCTCCCATTTCCTAATGAATCTTTTTTTATTGGCCCTTCAACTAATAACCGGCTTAAAATTAAACCTACACCAGCCTCACCATTAAACTTTCTTTTATTTCCCTCTTTCTGCCTTACATCCAAAACCGAAGATAATCGTCCACCAAAACTCGAAGGTATACCCCCTTTATACAACTTTACATCTTTGATAGCATCTGAATTAAACACAGAAAAAAAGCCAAATAAATGAGAGGCATTATATATTGTTGCGTCATCAAGTAAAATTAAATTCTGGTCAGCATTCCCACCTCTAACATTAAACCCCGACGATGCTTCATTAGTGCTAGAGACACCAGGCAAAAGCTGTATTGATTTAATAACATCTGGCTCACCTAAAATTGCGGGTAGTTTTTTAAGTGTTGAAGCCTTTAATGTATTCACACTCATTTCAACATTTCTAACTTTATTTTCCCCTTTTGGCTTATTTACAACTACCTCCTCTAAAATCAATGAGTTTTCCTCTAACTTAAAATCAATAATGGTATTTGATTTTATCACTATCTCCTGTTCTATCGTTTTATATCCTATAAAACTTATATACAACGTATGCTTTCCTTCTTCTAAAGATAGTGAATAATACCCATATTCATTAGTAGTATTTCCAACCTTAGTACTCGAATAAACACTAACACCCAATAACTTCTCTCCTGTCTTCTTATCCTCCACATACCCTGAAACTGTGACCTTTTTTTGCCCATAGCAAAAAAAGGAAAGCAATAAAAAAAACATTAATACATTTTTTCTCATAGTAATTAAATTTAGATTTTTACACAAAACTATACTTGGCTTTAAAAAAGCAAATACTATTTATGATGAACCTTGAAAATGACTGATGAACTACCGATTTTAAGGAACAAAACAATTAACATGAGACTATTTAAAGGCATTCATAGTTTTGAAGAACAACTCTTAAGTCATAGAAAAATCAACCAAACCCTCTTATCTTGAGCGTATTGCTCAGTTAAATGACAAATTTTAGTTGCATAAAAAAGGAGGTCAATTTAAAATTAGCTCTTAAAATATATGCTATGTAGCCTTCCCTAAAAATAGGACAGTTTTAAATTCGACAAATAATTGTTATATCGCTCAGATTTGATGATTAATTTTAATTCATCATCAAATCTGGGCCTAAATTCTTTAGGTGTCTTCTTCCCTAATGAGTCATGCGGATGGTTCAGGTTATAATCCTCTCGCCAGTGTTCACTTAATTTTCTCAATTGGTAGATATCATTAAAATAGTATGCATCCAGAATGTCTTCGCGATAGAATCTGTTGAATCGTTCCACGTAACCGTTCTGCATTGGTTTTCCTGGTTGTGTATATTTTATTTCGATATGTTTGCTTTGACACCAATTTGTGAACGTTTTAGATATGAATTCAGGTCCATTATCACAGCGGATATTGAGGTAACCCAACTTCTTGTTCAAGTTGCTCCAGCGTTTCTACTACTTGTCTTGCCGGATAGTTTAATCCTGCATCAATTGCCAGTGCTTCACGGTTGCAGTCTTCTATAACATTGAACACCCGTACTTTCCTTCCATCTGTGAGTACATCGCTCATAAAGTCCATACTCCAGCATTCATTCAACATTTGGGGAGTTTCAAGCGGCATTTTAACCCTTGTGATGATGCGTTTTTTATGCTTGCGCCGCAATTTTAGCTTCATTTTGCGGTAAACACGCAGCACTCGTTTTCTATTCCATTGTAAGCCTTCACGACGAATCTTATTGTAATACTCATCAAATCCCCGTGTCGGGTAATTCTCTGCCAATTCACTTAGTTTATCAATTACCTCAAGATCATTTTTTTTGGTTTGATAGTACCACATCGAACGGGCAAGACCAACAACATTGCAGGCTCGGGCTATGCTAATCAGATAAATCTTAATCAGATACTCGGCACGGTGTTGCTTGTCGGAAGGCTTTAAAACTTTTTTGAAAGAATATCTTTTAGCATTGTAACATCAAGGCTGACATCTGCATATATCTGCTTTAGTTTGCGATTTTCTTCTTCGAGCTCTTTAAGACAGCTGAGTTGATGCTGTTCCATCCCTGAGTGCTTCTTCTTCCAATAATAGAAAGTACTCTTATCAATACCCAGATCTCTGGAAATAGCACTAACAGTCATTCCTTGCTGATTTTTCTTTAAAGCCTTTAAAATTTGGCTTTCTGTAAAATTGTTTTTCTTCATTCTGACAGTTGAAATTTAAAATTAATAAATTTGAATTTAAAACTGTCCTATTTTTAGGGAAGGCTACAAAAAGGGGAAGGCTACAACACGGCACGGATACTGTCTAATTTTTGTTGCAGCAGTGAAGCTAATGTTGAATTGAAGGATTGAGCATTTACAAACATTTGGCAAAAGAATAACTAACGCTAAACCTATATTTCTAAAGAATACATGCATAATTATTTCTTCACAAATTTTTGACTGTAATAAGTGTGTCCATCATAAGCTAAAAGGTAATAGAATCCTGTCGGAATTGATTCAATAGAAAGTTGTGATGTGAACGCTGATTTGAATATGATCTGACCTAATTGATTGATAACCCATATTTCGCCTTTACCATTTTCAGGCAATCCTTTTATGTTCAATATAGATTGTGCAGGGTTAGGATAAACGAACAATGTTTCTTCATCTGCATGAATTTCATTGATGCCAAGTGTGCTATTGCAAGCCACATTTGAAAGCAAACTTTGAAGACATGAAGTTGAATAATAACTCCCATTCCCGATAACCCCATAAATAGCTTGTGTATTGCTGATATTCAATAACGGATTTTGATTCAATATTACTAAGTCAGCACGTTTGCCAATAGTTATTGTACCAGCATTGTTGCCGAAGCCACACTCTTGTAAAAATTGATAAGGTTTTGCCGTAGCTAATGTCAATGCCTGATGTGGACTTAATCCAGCTTCAACATAAATTTCCAGTTCACGATGAACGGCAAACCCAGCCACTGAATAAGGAGTGATGTTGTCTGTGCCAAGCATAAGTTTTGCATTATTTTGATAAAGGCGTTTTAGTAGTTTTTTGTATTCATTAACATTAGAAAACTGCTGAGGATTTGATGTAGTGTTTCGCCAATTATTCAATAATGACGATGGACAAGCATACTGAACATAAGAGGGTTCATTAGCTCTGATGGAGTCCATGTGTTCTTTGTTCCATCTTACAATCAGTGTCGGGCAATTCCACTTGCCATTTGAGATCGTGCTATCTTCTAATGCCTGCTCAATTGGGTCAAGCGTGTTGTTTGGCAAATAACCCCAAAAATGTTCAATGCACTTTTGATTTGAATTGATGATGTTGGCAGCACCAATCCAATCATTACCATGTCCTTTGATAAATTTTCCACTTGTAACTGCATGATTTTGAATAGCGTTAAAAACACCATTAGTTAGATAGGTATATGTTTTGTAAAAATCATAACCGATAGCATCCTGACTTTGCAAACTTGCATTTGCCTGTGTTTGATTTTGAATGGCAGGAGGGTTAAAAAACGGATGCCCCATATAATTCATTATAGGTCCAGATGTATAAATTCGAGGAGATGAAATTTTGTTTGAGTACATTGAAACCTGCCCAGCATTGATGCTGTCACGAAAAGTTATATGCCAAGGCTCACCGTGCATATTGCATACAGTAGTTACACCATTTGCTAATTCTAAAATGGCGTCATTGCGTTGTAGTAAATGAGCATGCATATCACATAAGCCTGGAATAAGATATTTACCGCTTCCATTGATTACATATGCTGTTGAAGGAATTGAAATCAAATTGGTATCGCCAATTTGTGTAATGACTTTGTTTTGAATGATAACGGTTTTATTATTCAAAACTGTAAGGGTGTCCGTCATTGGAATTACAGTAATGTTATTAATTGCAATGATGGTCGAATCTATCACACATTGAGCTTTAAGATTTGTCGAAGCAATGATAAATAGTAAGGAGTATAAGAACTTCATGTTGAATTAGTTTTTGATTAAACGATTTACAGCAAAGTTGCTACCATTCTTATCTTTTACAATAAGCAGATACATCCCATTTGGTAGCAAGGATGTTTGAATTACCTCGGCATCAGAAGAACCAATGTTTCCCTGTTTCATTTCAATACCCGTTAAATTGATGATGCGATAAGTTCCTTTAAAATCAGGCTTTAAACCTTGAATCGTTACAAAGGAGTTTGATGGATTCGGAAATATCTTTAGGCCCTTTTCCTCAAATCTTGGAATACCTGTAATGTTTGGCATATTCCATATCATGCGAATAACAGTTCTGGTAATTTTATTCATGCTCGCAGTATCTAACTTATCGGTGCTATCGGCTACTGCCATATACCAAACAGGTGTAGAAAGATGAGCTACAATAGGAATACCTGCATCATAAAAGGCATGGCTGTCCCCAATAGGTGAGGGACCATTTAAAGTTGGTGGGGCTACATAGGTTCTTCTTAAATCTTCTTGCTGCACAAACTGATATAAAGAACTTCTTAAACTTAGAGTGTCGGATGTGTAAAACCATCTTGGTTCAGGTCGGTTCAGTGTTATCAGATTGCCATTAAGCACTCTGCCTTCTAAAGAAGGAGTTTCAAGAGTGAAGCATAATAGGGTTTGGTTAATAATACTTGGAGTATTGTCAACAAAAAATTCAGAACCTACACTTTGCTTTAAGTGGGCTGCATCCCACAAAAAAACCATATTGTATGGTCGTTGCGATTGTGGCACTTGCGACCAATATTTAACTTGTGCAGCTACTAAAGAAATACCTACTGCATCCTCTGTGGCACCATAAAATTGTCCATCGTGATGTGAGTTAAAAACAATGTATTGCGAAGAGTTGCCGGGCAAAATGCCATAAACATTTTTTGTATTAACAGGATTATCTTGCGTATTAAATTGTACTGACAAAGTTGAATTAGGGTCATTATTTAAAGCAGTATTTAGAAGTTGCCCATTGTTGCGACTCATCCAAAAGCAAGGTATGTCATATATACTGTCAGTTCGAGAATACAAGCCCCAAAGTTTGTCGGTATTGTAAAAATTATTTAAGACACAAATAACTGCCTTGGGTTGGTGCGATAGAATTTGACTGATAATTGCACCAGCCGCATTGGAGCGGTGCGGGATGGGTTGCGGGTGTATGGTGTTATTAATATTGTTATCAGGGTCATATGTATAAACTACATTAGGCTGAAATGCTGCAGGCGCAAATGGGTCAAGTTTGTAATTTACAATCACAATTTTACCTGTAACGGAGTTCAAAGCCGTAGTGCTGTCAAAACGAATAAAAGAACCCGTTAGAGTATCAGACCAATCAACAAATAATTGAGGGAATATACTTAAGGTTTGTGTTCCTGAATTAGATGTTACTTTCAGATTGCACGAATTAACTTGCCAACTTTGATTTGGAATAGATTGGGTAGTGATACTTTGAAGTCCGAAACTTGAAAAAAGAGATTGAGCATAGTTTTCCAACCATATGTCAGCTGGAGAACCTGCATTTCTGAATCCCTGTCTTACTATGGTGTCCACCATTTGGTAATAAAAGTTAGTGTTTGGAATAGCTGATGAGTAGGGTATTTGCTGAGAATAACCCCTTGTTATATATGTAGTTAGTGATAAAATTATGGATTGCAGTCTAACCTGCATAAAGCCCCCAGGCATTATTTGTAATAATTTTTTCATGATTCTATGACTAAAATTTTGTTAGAAGGTTTAATCATGCGGGTAACTTTTATCGTTTGTCGTGCAAAATAAAATTTGCTGCAAATTGTATCGGCTTGTGCGTTAGGTTGCAGCTTTTTTGTTTTGCGAAGAGTCGGCAGTTTTTCCATCGTTTGTAGTCTGTTAAATTGTTGTAGAGTCGTCCAATAGGTTTGCCAATAACGTCATACTGTGAAAAAACATCACAGTTTATATCATCAAATATAGCAAAACCCTACTAATGAGTGTAGTTATTTTGTATATTTAAAGATGCAACACATCCAAGGAATTTCCCGTTATCAACTTCGTTTACAGAGTTTGGAAGACACCATCAGTCAAGAGAATCCTGTTCGATTTATAGATGCTTTCGTTAACCTTATCGATTTAGAGAAAATAGGATTTACCCCCAGAGTTTTAAAAACCGAAGGTCGCCCGAGTTTTGATACCAAGGTATTTTTAAAAATCTATTTATATGGTTATTTAAACGGTATTCGTTCCTCGAGACGATTAGAAAAAGAGTGTCTTCGCAATATTGAATTGCAATGGCTTTTAGAGACTATTTGCCCTAATTATCATAGCATTGTCGACTTTAGAGGAGACAACCCAAAAGCACTAAAACAACTCTTCAAACTGTTTGTTAGTTTTTTAAAAGACGCCGAATTAATTACGGGCGAAACCATCGCTATTGACGGCACAAAATCCAGAGCTCACAATGGCAAGAAGTCTAATTTTAATCAAAAGAAAATAGACAAACACTTAGCGTTTATCGAAGCCAAAACCCAAGAATACCTCACGGCATTAGATCAAAACGACACCCAAGAAAACAGCACAACGGTTACTAATATTCAACAAAAAATAGAACGCTTAAAGCAAAATAAAATCAACTACGAACTACTGGAAGAACAACTAAAAGCCACTGGCGAACCGCAAGTAAGCACCACCGACCCCGATGCCAGAGCACTCTTGGTTCAAGGGCAAGTAGTAGAAGTGTCTTATAATATTCAATCGGCAGTGGATGATAAACACAACTTGGTTGTGGCAACGCACACCATCAATAGAAATGATAAAAATGCACTCTCGGCCATTGCTTCAGAAGCCAAAAAAAACTTAAATCTAGAAACTTTTACGGTGCTAGTGGATAAAGGCTATCACAACGGTAGAGAAATAGCAATCTGCAAGGACAACAATGTTACCACCATTGTTGCACAACCCGATCAAGGCAAGAGCAACGAAAACGGTACACAACCGGAGTATTTTGTAACAAAGTTTATCTATAATAAAGAAGAGAATACTTATACCTGTCCGCAAGGAGCAACGCTAAGCACTATTGGAAGATGGCACAAGAAAACAGGTCGCACCGAAGAAAGCGGTTATATGTACCAAAAATACCGCACACCAACTTGCAAAACGTGTCCAGTAAAAAGCCAGTGCACCAGTAGAAAAGGCGGACGAGAGATTGATAGAAGCCAATATGCCGACGCCGTAGAACAGAACCACCAGCGCTACCAAGCCAACCCACAACTGTACCGAAAGAGGCAAGAAATTAATGAGCACATTTTTGGCACCATCAAACGAAAATGGGGATACAATTACACCAATTTAATAGGATTAGAGAAAGTAAACGGCGAACACAGTTTGATTATGCTAGTCTACAACATCAAACGCAGCATCAACATCCTCGGTGTACCCGATATAATAGCCAAACTCAAAGCATGGAACTCACCATTCAAGAGAAAAGGTTTGTTTTTGATAAGAACGACCTATATAAAGCTGTTTTTAGCCTCAATTCTTTTTTAAACCAGTCAAAGTAAATCAAAAATCTGCATGGCTTAAAACCAATTTATAAGATTTTAATTTGGCGAATTTGTATTGAAAATGGAGTTTTTTCACAACCTGACGTTTTGCAGCTTGGCGAAGGCGGGGCTTTCGAAGCACCATCTGTCAAGCTATGATTAATGTTTATTCGGAGCTGAAAAGTTTCTGCCACCACGAACGCCCCGCTTTGGCAAGGTGCTGTTATGGGATGGGCTATTCCATGAATGTAAATTATCTTTTGATTATTTTTGAAGCGCTCAAACTAGATGATGGAAAACTTAGAAAATACATTCCACTTGGAAGTTCAATAATTGATACAGTCATGTCTTCTGAAAGAATTCTACCTCTGAGCAACTGTCTCCCAGTAAAGTCGCTAATAACATACTCTTTGCCAATCATCAGTTTATCTGAATTTATTTTTATGTAATCATTAGCAGGATTAGGATAAACACTAAGATGGGGGATTTTAATATCGTTGATACCCAGAGTGCTTATATCTGTAACACACCTTATGCAGATTCCATAATTGGCAAAGTAAGCATTTCGCACAGCCCAATCATGACTGTATGCCAGTTCCAGAAAAAAACCCATTCCGGGGCCTACCTGGGTGGAATACCAATAGGCTGCAGCTAAATTGCTGCTGTTTGAAAACACACCGGAGTTATTTCTGCTTCCGCCCGGAATAGCCGAAAAACCAGAGAGGTTTGTTGCGTTTGTATTAGGAGATTGAAAATAAGTAAAGTCCGTACTTTTTAAAAATCCACCGGAAGAATTTGGTAAACTGCTTGGTGCTCCGCCATTCGCTGTTGAGTCAAAATAATTGATTAGCTTGTCGTAATCCGTTAATGAAGGAACACGCCATCCATTGGGACATGGGTTTCGTGAGTCGGTTGCCACCGAGAAATTATATAGTTTCCCCCTTGGGCAATCATAGCTTGTGTCATTATTAAATGAACACATCCCCGGTCCCGTAAGTCCTGCCCATGTGGCTGAATCGCTTACCTCAGGAATTAAATCTCCGTTTTGAAATCGGGTGACTTTTAAATTTTCCGCAAACCAAACTAGGTCGTCAATAATTACAGTTTTGTAGAAATTTCCATCTATATCAGATACCTGACCATAAGTTATAGCAGTATTATGAACATTAACTGCACCACAGGTGTGGTCAGATGACTGGCAAAAAGCCGTAAAATTATTTGCCGACAATAGAATTGTAAGCAGTAAGATTGAATTTCTGGATTTTTGATTTTCGCGTTTCATATGTTGGTGTTTTTGGTTGTTTGCAAATTTAAATTATGACATAAATTTCTGAAGTTGTTTTTTTCTTCTCGTTGACTAAAGTCAATAAATAATCGGCTTTCTCTATTATTGATTGTGAATGATTGAAATTCTACCTTTCACCCCACCCATAGTTAATTTTTTATGGTTTACGCGAATTGATTTTAAGTCTGTAAAGGGAATTGTTTCTACTTGAGTTTTGATTTTTTTTGTGTTGAGTAAATCCAACAAAACATTAATATCCTCTTTAAACCAATACGGTTGTGCAACTTTGGCGCGTTTAATGTCATAGAATTTTGCTTTTTTATGAGTGAACAAAAAACACACAGTTTTCAATACCATCAACAAACTAAGCATAGTGATTTTGGGTGTGATTTTCTCAACGTTTTTGACTTTGGCAGAAAAACCAAAGCAAACGAGTGTTCCATCACTTTTTAGTAGTTTATAAGATTTCTTAAAATTATTTTCACTAACACCATCAAAAATTGCATCATAGCCGCCAACTGAATTTAGTTTTTGCCAAAGAGTTGTGTCATTATAATCGAAGCAATTTTTTACACCTAATTTTTTAAGTCCTTCGTGATCATCGGTTTTTGCAGTGGCTACTACATTGATACTATAATATTGAGCTAATCTTACGATAGCATTTCCCACGCCTCCTGCAGCACCATGTATTAAAATAGTGTCGCTGGCTTTTACGTTTGCTTCTCTGAACATCATTTGATAAGCGGTAATCCAACTTAAAATCAAACTTTCTGCTTCTTCAGCTTTCACAGCATCTGGAACAGGAAACAAATCTTTTGATGAATGGACAACAAATGTCGAATTTGCTCCTTTGATGGTTAATGCACCAACTCTGTCGCCAATTTGCCATTCGGTAACGCCATCTCCTAAAGTCTCAACTCGTCCAATGAAATCGTATCCTAATGTAAGTGGAAATTCCTTTTTCATTCCAGGGTAAATTCCCCTGCGAAGGAGTGTATCAGTAAAAGACAAACTTGATGCTTCTACTTTTATTTCTACTTCGCCAAACGATGGTTTTTTTCTTTTTACCTCAATTAATTCAAGGTTATGTTCTGTGCCAAAAGTGGCTATCTGAAGTCGTAAATTCATTGTGCAATTAATTTAAAGCACAAAAATATTTTACCTAAAATAATTAGTTCATTGACTAAAGTCAATTAACATTAATAGCTGAAACTTATTTCCTCAATCTGATTCTGCTGAGGGTTTCCGGCTTAACCCCCAAATAAGATGCTAACATATATTGTGGCACTTCCTGAAGAAGCTTTGAATTTCTGTTTTGAAGATTTCTATACCTTTCTTCGGGTGTTGAGTATAAAAACTCATCAAGCCTTTTTGCCACTGTCAGATACAGGTTCTCTGCTACCAATCTCCCCAATCTGTCTATTGCCGGATATTGGTCATACAATTCGAAAAGATCCTTTTTCTTGACTTTGTATACGATAGACTCCTTCATAGATTCGATATTGTGATCAGATGGCTGTTCAGTTAGAAAACTTCGATAATTTGAAACAAAATCACCAGGAAAGAAGAATGCGGTCACCTTTTCGTCTCCCTCATCTACATAGTAAAATCGAAACATTCCTTCTCCAACAAAAGCAATAAAATCACATATCGTGCCTTCTCTTAATATGAGCTCCCGTTTTGAATATTCTTCCTTTTGAATACATGAGGCAAAGGCATTCCATTCCTCATCAGAGAGTTTAATAAACTTATTTAAATATATTCGAATTCCTTCCATTTTTATGCTTGTGCCTAACGTCAGACTGTGAAAAAACATCACAGTTTATATCATCAAATATAGCAAAAACCTACTAATGAGTGTAGTTATTTTGTATATTTAATATGCAACACATCCAAGGAATTTCCTGTTATCAACTTCGTTTACAGAGTTTGGAAGACACCATCAGTCAAGAGAATCCTGTTCGATTTATAGATGCTTTTGTCAACAGTATCGACTTAGAGAAAATAGGATTTACTCCAAGAGTATTAAAAATCGAAGGTCGCCTGAGTTTTGATACCAAGGTATTTTTAAAAATCTATTTATACAGCTACATCAATGGCATTCGCAGTTCGAGAAGACACCTGTACCGACTTTGCCGATAAACGCGACAGTCAAATCGACGTAAGGAGATTCATCGAACACCTATAAAAGATAAGAGTTCGGTGAGATAGTGTCTGGAACAAATAGTGGAACTAACCAAAGAAAATTTAGAAGAAAACCAATTAGAACTAGGCGAAGTATTAGCTGATGCTGGTTACAGTAGTGGCGAGGCCTTAAAATACTTAAACGACAACAATATCAATGCTTGGATGCCTAACTTCGGACAATACGTTGCTGAGCGAGAAGGCTTTGTGTACAACAAAGCAGAAAACTATTATCAATGCACCAAAGTAGGAGGCAATCAAGCCAAACTACTTTTTAAAGGCGAGAGAACAGACAGCAAAGGCTACACCAAACGCACGTATCGTAGTAGTGAAAGTGATTGTAAGAAGTGTCCACTTCGAGAACAGTGTTGTGGAATGAAAACCAATTTCAAGAAGATAGACGACAGTATACACAAAGAGCTTTATGACAAGATGCACCAAAAGCTCAGTCAAAACTATGCGTATGCCAAACGAATGGCCAGGGTGCGAAGTAAAACCGTTGAACCTGTATTGGGAACGCTCATCAACTTTACCAACATGAAGCGTGTCAACACGCGAGGAATACAACAAGCCAATAAACATGTTTTGATGGCAGCCTTGACTTACAACTTGAAGAAATACCTCAAGTTCATTGCTAAAAAACCGAAGAGTATAGCTCAAGTGGTATCCAATCAATCAAGAGAAGGTAAACACTTCTTTAAAAGTCACTTATTTGAAGCTAAAACAAACGTTTTTAGCCCTTCTTTTTTTAAACAACAACATTCTTTGTACAAAAACAAACCTCGCTTAAAAGTGATTCAACGAGTTGTTTTTTTATGATTTTTTTGAAAATTTAGTTTTTGGAGGAAGTTGTGCAACGGTTACGGCTGTTATAGGGTGTTTTATTATTTTCATTTTATTCAACTTCGTAAAAAGATGTTTTACCTGTATCTATATTAACTTCAATATTAAAGGACGTAAAATGAACTTCCCCACCTATAGCACGATTATAATTGTATTTAATCGTAAATAGGTATTTATTTTTTTGGGACAAATCCAAGGTTTTATCATAATAATCAAGCGAAAGTTGTCCTTCAGAAATCATTTTGGGATGTAAATCGTTGTACTTTTTTAGTTCAGATTTAGCAACACTATCTGCTTTTTGAATTATATTTAGTTCAATATACTCCGTACCCCATTTTTTAACTAAAAGAAACAGTGCATCGGAATAATCCTTTTTCATTACGGATATAGTTATACCTAATGAGCCAGCAGAAATACAATCAATATTATTGCTTTTTAAATATGCGCTTAAACTATCTGTTTTTGAATTTCCCCACTCATCATTCAAGACACTTCCCAAAACATAATATTCGTTGCCACTATTAGTAATTTGACAATTACTTGTTAAAGGATAAAAAAGTACAAAAAAACAATTCATTATACATATACGAATGAATAATATTTTAAAACGCCGATATCTTTCCATTTTAATAAATATTAAAGTTTTTAATAAGTCATTATATAATTACCTTTACTATCTGTCTTTAATTGTTCAACTTTCATGATAAAAAATTCCTTTATTGTTTTTTCACCTTTCATGATTTTAATCGCACTATATTTCTCAGGTATATGTTTGTTGAATTTTTTTCCAAAAAAATTAGAATATCCTCCTCTCATTTCAGGAATTTTTACCAGAATAATATTATCAACTGGTAAAATCTCTACATATTTCCCTGCTTCTTGTATTACAAACAGTCTTAAACTGTCATTACTATTATTATCAAGCATGATATTATATTGCTTTTGTTCAGAAACTGTTTCGACCGTTGAACAAGACAGAATTTGAAAGCAAGTAAAGTAAAGTACTATTCATATATATGTTTTCATATTGTTATTACATTTCACTGTATAATTCAATACTTAGAGTTTTGAATTTAACAGTAACATGCAAAATACTTGTATAAGGAAAAAGTTGGCTGTAGTATTTTTTTCCTTTACTATCAGTATATTCCATCAAAATACCCGTGTCTGTTAATGAAATATTCATGGTTTCACCTCCATCCAAGGTTTTTTTATTTTCCATAATCGCATAACTAATCGAACCGTTCGTATTTATAACAGCAGAGTTATAATTAAACAATTCTATATCAGAAGCTTTAATGTTTACATTAGCAAACATGCCTTCGATATCTGCTTTTTTTACCTGACCATAAGCGTTGAGCAAGCAAAAAAAGATTGTAACAAATAATAAAATTTTCTTTTTCATACAAATAATAATTAAATAATCCTACTCTTATGGGTTTTCAGTTTTCGACCCGTTTTTTTGCGTGGGTTCCGGTCTCCACTTTTATTCATTTCAATTCCTTTAGGTTGTTACCCTGTTTTTAAGGTGTATTTGTTTTCATACTTAAATACCCCATAACATCAGACTGTGAAAAAACATCACAGTTTACAGCATCAAATATAGCAAAACCCTACTAATGAGTGTAGTTATCTTGTATATTTAACGATGCAACACATCCAAGGAATTTCCCGTTATCAACTTCGTTTACAGAGTTTGGAAGACACCATCAGTCAAGAGAATCCCGTTCGATTTATAGATGCTTTCGTTAACCTTATCGATTTAGCGAAAATAGGATTTACCCCCAGAGTTTTAAAAACCGAAGGTCGCCCGAGTTTTGATACCAAGGTATTTTTAAAAATCTATTTATACAGCTACATCAATGGCATTCGCAGTTCGAGAAGACACCTGTGCCGACTTTGCCGATAAACGCGACAGTCAAATCGACGTAAGGAGATTCATCGAACACCTATAAAAGATAAGAGTTCGGTGAGAAAGTGTCTGGAACAAATAGTGGAACTCACCAAAGAAAATTTAGAAGAAAACAACCTTGAACTGGGTAAAGTATTAGCCGATGCCGGTTATAGCAGTGGCGAAGCCTTATCCTATTTAGACAAAAACAATATCAATGCTTGGATGCCTAACTTCGGGCAATATGTTCCTGAGCGAGAAGGCTTTGTTTTCAACAAAGCAGAAAACTATTACCAATGCACCAAAGAAGGCGGCAACCAAGCCAAACTACTTTTTAAAGGCGAGAAGAGCTACAGCAAAGGCTACACCAAACGCACGTATCGCAGTAGTGAGAGTGATTGTAAAAAATGTCCCCTTCGAGAGCAATGCTATGGAATGAAAACAAACTTTAAAAAAATAGACGACAGCATCCACAAAGAGCTTTATGATAAGATGCACTAAAAGCTCACTCAAAACCCCGAGTATGCCAAACGAATGGTCAAGGTGCGAAGTAAAACCGTTGAACCTGTTCTAGGAACCCTGATTAACTTTCTGAACATGAAACGGATCAATACGCGTGGAATACAACAAGCCAACAAACATGTTTTGATGGCCGCTATGACCTATAAGTTAAAGAAATACCTCAAGTTCATTGCCAAAAAACCAAAAAGCCTAGCCCAAGTGGTATCAATCAATCAATCAAGGGAAGGTAAATACTTCTTTAAAAGTCACTTTTTTGAAGTTAAAACGAACGTTTTTATGCCTTCTTTTTTTAAACAACAACATCTTTAATCCAAAAATAAACCTCGCTTAAAAAGCACTAAACGAGGTTGTTTTTTATGATTTTTTTAAAATTTAGTTGTTGGAGGGAGTTGTGCAACGGTTACCGTTGTTAGCGGTTCGGGCTTTATTTAGCCATTGAATAGACTCTTTTCGTATTGCAGTCAATCAATTGAATATTGAACTTCATCGAATCCTATTTTGCATTATTTCACTTGCCTTTCTCGGTAGTTCAATATCACCACTTTGTTTATTAAAATTAAAAGTCATCGAACTAACCTTGTTGTTTTTATTTATTTCAAGTACATAATCGCCTTCAACTGTCCATACAGAGTTCCCTATAAAGTGATCAGCTTTGCCTGTAAAAGTCACTGTTGTTAGGTCGTTTACTTTGCTAATGCTAAAGTCAGACAATTGGTGATTCGTTCTGTCAAAGCCCGGTAAAAACGATGACCAAGAACCAATAATTTCTTTTGGGCCGAGCAATGAAGGTTTAACCCCGTTCATAGAAGAGTAGTCCAATAATACATTGTCATCGAATACAGAAATTACATTTTCCCAATCTCGATTATCTACTCCGGAAAAAAGTTGCTTTATTATTTCAGCTATCATATTCCTTTTTTATTTTTTCACTTTTAACAAGCCTTGCGAACCAAAATTTGTCAATAAGCCAGTAGTTATCTGCTCTAAATGCTCGTTGTATTTTTGTATTAAGTCGCCCATTCCTATAAAATCTACAGGCGTTCTAAATGGTCTTTCACCTTTTGGCGTTTCAATTAATTCGTCAAAAGCATCGGCAACTTTTTGTGGATTTTGTTGCGGATTTGCCTCTAAAAAGCTCATAAATCCTTGCAAAGATTGTTCCGGTGCTTTAGCAAACTCTCCGTAGAGTGGTTCCTGACTTTTATCGCTAGGATGAACTAAGTTTTCTGTAAATGCAGTTGGGTATCCACCTGGTTCTACAATACAGTTTTCTATACCAAAGCCTGAAAGCTCTAATCTGTAATTTTCTGCCATTGCTTCTAAGGCCCATTTGGTTGATTGATACAAGCCATAGAAAGGTAATGCAACTCTGCCCAAACAGCTTGAGGTGTAAAGAATCAAACCATCTTGTTTTTCTCGGAAATAGGGAATCACGGCTCTATTCATTCTTTGAACTCCAAATAAATTGATGTCAAACAATTTTTGGTAATCTGCCACTGTAAAAAACTCTTGCATACCGTGCACGCCAATACCAGCATTATTAATTAAGACATCTAAGCCGTTCAGCTGTTCAATCGCCTCTTTCACACCGTTCGTTACACTTTCATCTTTGGTGACATCTATTGAAACTATCTTAGCACCTGCATCAGACAATTCTGAAGCGATGGATTTGTTTCGTCCCTCAGCTTCACGCATCGAAGCTACAACTTGATGTCCTCTTTGTAATAATGTTAAAACGGTTAATTTTCCAAATCCACCGCTTGCACCTGTAATTAAAATTTTCTTTGTCATTTTCTTTAAAATTTTGTTGGCACAAATTTTCAAAAAGAAAATGACTCGGTTATGGTGAGAAGTTCAGTTTTTGAATTTAACTCCCGAAACTGTTTAGGAGTCTTGCCTTCATAACTTTTGAAGAATTTGGTAAAATTAGAAGGGTCAAACGTCAATGTCTGGGCAATATGAGAAATTGGCTTGTTGGTAGTAAGTAATAGTTCTTTGGAAATTTCAATCAAACGTTCTTCATAAATCTCACAAGGGGATTTCCCGAGAACTTCTTGAATGGTGTTGCTCAAATGTTTAGGACTTACAAATAACAAGTCTGCTAAGTCTTTTATTTCAAAAGTTTTTTCGGCTAATCCTACTTTCAAGTCTGAAAGATGTAAGTCTAATTGTTGAAGATAACTAGCAACAATTTCCTTTTGTCTGACTGATATTATTTTATTCTCTTTCATTATAATTTCGAATATAAATTTTGTTCACTATCGCCATAGCCTGACCGCTAACGTCCGACTGTTAAAAAAACATCACAGTTTATATCATCAAATATAGTAAAAAACCTACTAATGAGTGTAGTTATTTTGTATTATTAAAGATGCAACACATCCAACTCAACCCATCTTTTTGCGAACCGCCGTATACGAGACC
>NZ_JACTAC010000063.1 GCF_014486675.1 Flavobacterium macrobrachii | reverse complement strand
TACGAGACCCGCTTGGCCAGTCCTTAGCGAAGTCGAAGGGTTCGGAGGTGTGAGAGGCGCACTCCGTCAGTTTCTGGCGGAGCCCGTCTACTCGATTATAGCCAGCCTTTCATTTTTATATTGGTCAAAGTTCGCACTTATTGTTTAGACATGCTATCATTATCTCCAAGACTAAAAATATTGCTCAATGATTCATTATTGATTAATCGGTTAAATATGATTTGTTTGTGTTCTTTTTCTTGAAAAGGATGTTTAGTGAAAATGACGGCATAATTCTCAGTTACAAAATCATCATATTCATCCTTTTTTTGTCCGATTACTTCCTGTATGGTTTTAAGATAGTCTTTGTTAAATTGTAAATTGTCAGGATTAACTTTTCCTGCTAGAATGAATCCCTTTGTCTTGCTTGAACACCTGCAAGGATTATCCTTTCTTATAAGCCCGCATTTTTTATTCATAAAGTTGTAAAGATCTTTTCGTGCCCTTGACAACTTCTGCCTAAAATTATCTTTTGAAATATTCAACAGATTTGCTCCTAAATCATGATTAACATTGAATAATTCGCCAAGTATGAATACCAATCTTTGGTCACGTTCAAGACACAACAACATCCCATTCATACAGGCTAGTTTTGTTTCTTCAATTTCATCTCTCATCTCGGATTCTTCCAATAGGGATAAGGCTTGACTAGGAATCGAATCAAGTTGCTTTTCAACCACTTCAAATGATTCAGTTGCCAATTCTGACATTGACTTTTTCATTTGCAGAAAGTGATTAAAAGTAATCCGATATAACCAAGTTCTGAAGTTGCTCTCCTTTTTGAACTGTGATAGTTTGGTAATTATTTTGATTAGAATTTCTTGCGTAATATCTTGAGCATCCTGAACATTGCCCATCATTTTTAAGGCTATGTTATAGATAAAATGTTGGTGCCTGTAGATTAAAGCTTCTAAGGCAGCCACAGAGCCATTTACTGCACTATCAATAAGCTCGTCATCTGATTTATCTCGATAATTTGACGAAAACGGATTCTGCATTTCATGATTTATTAAGTGCTTTCCTATTTTTGGATGGCACTGTTTATTAACTTGTCACGGACGCTTTTTTTATCGTAATAAAGAAGTAGAAGCCCAAAAAAATCGGCATTGGTAGCATAACCCATTCTTGAAATTGAATATGTACTAATGTTGCGGCAGGCATAATTCCAAGCAAGATTATAGTGCCATATCTTTCCCATTTGCTAAACATAAGTAAACCTGCGACTATTTCTACGAGAGCGACTAAATATCGCCACTCGTCACCCAAAAGCCACTTATTGAAATTATCTACCGCCATTTGTAAACCAATGGTTTTGGGTATGGCTTATAAAATAAACAATACCCCAAGAATTTTCCCTAGAATAATTTTCTTTTCTTGTCCTATAGCTTTACTATCACTTTTTTTGGTATGAAATTCCTTTAGCATCGTTTTCTTCTCTTTCTTTCTGGCTCATCGTGTTGATGTTGGCCACAGAATTTAGTGGGCAACTTGCAGCAGCGGAAGTGCCAATTAACATAATAGCCGCTACTCCAATTACTATGGCAATTATCCCTGCAACGGCACCAAAGTACCACGCTCCAAGAGCAAGGACACCAATAATCAGTCGAATAATCCTGTCGGTCCGACCAAGATTTCTTTGAAACAACTTTTTACTCATAATTTTTACTTTTTAAAGGTTTGTAATACCAATTAGATTACAGTTCTTAAAAAGTGTGACAAGTGTCGTTTTAAGGTTGGCTATAACGTCAGACTGTGAAAAAACCTCCACAATCTCTTTAACAAATATACCAAAAAACTTGTAAGAAAAACAGAAAAGGTGTATATTTAAAGATGCAACACATCCAAGGAATTTCCCGTTATCAACTTCGTTTACAGAGTTTGGAAGACACCATCAGTCAAGAGAATCCTGTTCGCTTTATAGATGCTTTTGTCAACAGTATCGACTTAGCGAAAATAGGATTTACCCCCAGAGTTTTAAAAACCATCCATTTTAACCCAAGTTGTTTCCCTAAAACAAGGAAAGAACTTGGCTTTTATAAAATCAGTCTTTTTAGACTTAAAAAACTCGTTTGTAAGCACTCCAAGTTTTACAACTTTGAATTATAACTAAAAAACAAACTTCCTTAAAATAGCTTCTAAAGAGGTTACTTTTTATAAATATTTTAAAATTTTAGTTTTTTATTGAGGTTGTGCAACAGTTACCCTTGTTAGCGGTTCGGGCTTTTTTGTCATTGTCTATTGTTTAATTTAAACACTTTGAAATATTCTGATGAGAATATAATCTCTGAATTCTCAGGAACGTTTGGTTCGTGAAATGGCGTTCTTTGTATGTCTTTACTAAAACCATTTATTTGAGTAATAAAAATTACATTTTTGTATTTCTCAAAAAAGACACTGTCTATAGCTTTGTCTTGTCCAACCTTAGTATGCAATGCCCAAGCTGTCCACCATTCAAGGCCGTGTCTAGCTATTATTATTGTTTCATTATCATTTTTGATAACAGATTTAAGTTTTCTCAATTCTTCGTATGCAATTTTATCAATAACAGTTTCTTTGGGATGTCCAGATACTGCAATTATTGACAATAAAGTAAATATGACAAAGGAAATACTTGTTGTTTTAAGTTGCTTTACGTTAAACACCGTAGATATTTGAAGTATTAAAAGTATTTGGGGAATGAATAAAAATAAACTGAGTCGTTTAAAATATTCACCGTCAAGAAGTGGAAAGGAGAGAGCAATTAAGCAAACAATCGAAGCAAACAAAATCGTTTTTTGAAATGGTTTAAAATTGTTGCTTTTTGTTTTTAGGGTAATAATGCCAATTATTGCAAGAAAAATTGAAAATAAAATTATTAATAAGTCGGGTGGTGACAACATCCCATTTAGTACGGCTGGCTTCTCAAAAACCACAGTCCAAAATGAAACCAACCTGTTGAAACGAGAAAAATCAAACAGGAAGACAATACCCAAGCTAATAGTAATTAGAATTGATATTGGAAATATTGCTTTTTTCTTGTATGTATATAAAACCATTAGAAATAAAAAAAACATTGAAAAAACAAATGTTCCGAAATGTGTAAGCCCTATAAAAATTAAAAAAGCAATTGACAAAAAGATGTTAACTTTCTTTCGATTGATTTGGAAGGATAGATAGTATGCGAGAAAACAGAACAGAAAAAAAATTGCAAGGGCGTTCTTTTGTAGGTCTGAAGTGAGAATAAGAGGTGAAAATGAGAGAACCGAAAAAGCAAGGATGCTGAATTTAAATAATTTTACAGGCAAAGGATTGCTGAATTGAACGATTTTATAAAGAGGTAAAAGTAAAAGTGGAATAGAAATACTATCAACTATTTTAACGACACTCAATATCAGGCTGTCTGTAATAGAAAAACCAAAAAGCGATATGAACTTTATTAAAAACGCGTCAAAATAAAAAATCAAGGGCATATCAGAGAATCCTAAATGTCCGTTTGTCAAAATAGACCTTACCTGTAAAGGATAATAACCACCGTTAACTCCAGGAATTAATTCTTGAGAGAAGTTAAAATAGAATCGAATACTAAAAACAATAATACCCAGTAAAAAATAAATGGCTACTGGGGCTTTTAAGAATGTGTTATTTAATTTTTCAATTTTCAATTTTCAAAGTCTATGTCATTTTTATGTTTAGTATGTCGTCATAGCCTGACCGCTAACGTCAGACTGTGAAAAAACATCACGGTTTATATCATCAAATATAGTAAAAAACCTACTAATGAGTGTAGTTATTTTGTATATTTAAAGATGCAACACATCCAAGGAATTTCCCGATATCAACTTCGTTTACAGAGTTTGGAAGACACCATCAGTCAAGAGAATCCCGTTCGATTTATAGATGCTTTCGTTAACCTTATCGATTTAGAGAAAATAGGATTTACCCCCAGAGTTTTAAAAACCGAAGGTCGCCCGAGTTTTGATACCAAGGTATTTTTAAAAATCTATTTATATGGTTATTTAAACGGTATTCGTTCCTCGAGACGATTAGAAAAAGAGTGTCTTCGCAATATTGAATTGCAATGGCTTTTAGAGGCTATTTGCCCTAATTATCATAGCATTGCCGACTTTAGAAGAGACAACCCAAAAGCACTAAAACAACTCTTCAAACTGTTTGTATCCTTTTTAAAAGATGCCGAACTCATAGCTGGCGAAATCATCGCAATTGATGGTACAAAATCCAGAGCACACAACGGAAAGAAATCCAACTTTAACCAAAAGAAAATAGATAAACACTTAGCGTATATCGAAGCCAAAACCCAAGAATACCTCACGGCATTAGACCAAAACGACACCCAAAAAAACAGCATTAACTCTGGTTCAATATATCAACAAATTTATCTTTGATAGACCAATAAATAACATCAAAAATCAATTAATTTAATTTCACCCAACGGGTTAAACATAAATTAAAAACTAAATTTCAAAGAAATTATTCTTTCATGTTATCAGGAAGTGGTTTAATATTCAAAAAATTATAAGTATAAATTAAACTATAAATTTTCCAAGTGTTATCTGTTTTTACTAATTGCCAAGATTCTGCACCCCAATTTGTTGTTGTAGAACCCATTATAAACTTATAATCAAAAACAACAGTAGCTAACTTTCCATCAGTAAAGATGTTAACGTTATAAAATTTCTCTTCTAATCCAATATCTTTAAGTTGCGGATCATTCAATAGCTCATAAGCTCCACTCTGCTCTATTTCTTTCGCATTAGGATCTAACCGTTTTCCATATTCAAAAGACTTGTCATGTGCAACAGAAATCCATACAACTTTTTTATTGTAAAAAAGATTTGTTAAAGCAATTGAGTCTTTACTTTTAATGGCATTTTTGAAGTCATCTATAAGAATTTGTATTTCTTTTTTTGAGGCTGTCAAATCAATATCATTTAATTCTTTATCAATGTTTGATTTTGATTTTTCTTCTTTAACTTTTTCAAAAGAAATAGTTTTCCCAAATTCCGTAGTAATTGAAAAGACAGAAGAAGTTAGAATTTCTATTTTATATTTTGTTGTTCTGATAAATGCTAAGGATAATTCTTTTTGATCAGATGAAATTTGCCAAGTTCCCTTTTGAGATCCTTGAGGCGTAATAATGTTTAAAGAAAAATCTTCGTCAAACTGATATCGAATTTCAGGAATGAATGATGTAATCAATGACTGTTTTTGGCTTTCTAATTGAGCTACTAATGCCGCATCTGACTTTTTATAATTCTCTACTAAATCAAAGAAATAAACTTCTGTTGATTTTTCTGATATCTTCCATAATCCAACAATATTTTTTGAAAAATTATTTTTTTGTGCGTTTAAAAAATTAACAATTAAAAAAGTTACTAGGATTGTTATTTTTGTTTTCATAATTAAATGATTTAATGTTATTTGACACAAACGTATTGATAAAAAAAAGTGATTGGTAATAGAATCAATACAAAATGATGAATAAATGATGAAAAAGTGACAAAAAAAGTCTTGTCATATGATAATGATAAAAACATCCTTTATTTTTGGGGTAACTATGAATGAATAATAAATATCTAGTTCATTAATAAAATTTTACAAATAACAAATGAAAATAGCTAACACTACTATTTTTCAAAGAGGCTTATTGCTTCATTTACTTTTTTGGTTTTCGGTATTGGCTTTATTAATATATCCAAGCTTAATTGTTGATCAACCTCTACCGGTTGACTATTACAGAAATTCGTTAATTCTATTTATTTCCTTGTGTTTATCTGTATATACCAATAGATACTTATTGCTACCATTATACAAAAGGAAAAAATATATTTTATATTTTATTCTGATTTTAATCAGCATAGCTATCATAAGCTATACCGAAAGTATATTTTGCAATAACTTTATAAATAGTTTTATTTTCAATCTATTATTTGTGATAATTACTTCCTTTTTACACTTTTATAGAAATACGTATTTAGAAAATATTCGATTAAAAGAACTACATGATAGTATAGAGTTAAAACTTTTAAAAGAACACCTAAATCCACATTTTTTTTTTAATACGCTTAACATCTTGTACAATGCCTCAATGACAAATGCAACTATTTTGCCAAATCTAATCGTTAGTCTAGGTACAATGATGCGGTATATATTTACAAGTATAGAAAAAGAAAAAGTACTGGCTACTGATGAGCTAAACTTTATAGAAGATTATTTAAATTTTGAAAAAATTAGATTTTCTGACCATATTAAAATTTCATTTTTTAAAAATGTACAAATACAAGATCAAACCTTACCTCCTATGCTTTTAATACCATTTATTGAGAATGCATTCAAACACGGTGGAGCAAACTATAATGAAAAATTAGAAATAGATATAACTATTATGGTTAACCAAGCGTTTCTTTGTTTTGAAATTAAAAACACAAAAAATAATACCAATAGTAAAATTCTGCAATCAACAGGTATTGGAATTGCAAATACAAAAAAAAGGCTTGAGAAGTTAATTCCAAATCATCAATTGATTATTGATTCAACATCTGAATTATTCAGTGTTTATTTGAAAATACCTTTTTAACAATCTTAATGTAAACAGCATAAAAATGTCATTTAAATGTATCGTAGTGGATGACGAAAAACCGTCAAGAGAAATATTGAAAAAATTTATTGATAATATACCAAGTCTAAAATTAGTTGCAGAGTGTTACAATGCAATTCAAGTAATTGAAATTACTTCTAAAGAGTCTATTGATATAATTTTTTTAGATATTGAAATGCCAGACATGACTGGGGTTGAGTTATTAAAAATATTACACAACAAACCCTTAGTCGTATTTACAACCGCTTATGATAAATATGCTTTAACGGGCTATGATTTGGGTGTTATAGACTATCTTTTGAAACCTTTTTCTTTTGAAAGATTTGTTATTGCTGTACAAAAGTGTTTTTACAATTTAAAATCTGATAGGTTAATTAAATCCGATAGTGGAGAATTGCCATACCTCCTAATTAAAGTTGATAAAGACATTAAGCGATTTGATATCAATTCTATTTATTACTTTAAATCTTTTGGAAATTACACTAAATTATTTTTGCAAAATCGCGAAATTTTATGCTCAGAACCTCTTTCAAAAATTGAAATAAAGGTGTCCGATCACAATTTTATTAGAGTTCATCGATCATATATAATTTCAAAATCAAAAATAACTAACATTTTATCCAATGCCGTTTGCTTGGATAATTATTCTGTACCTCTAGGTAACCGATATAAGCTGAATTTATAATTTACATTTAATGTTTCATTTGTTCAAGTTTGTTTTCGTTATGTAAATCATTTTGTGTTTCATTATGAATTAATTCAAGTTGAATGATAATTTTATACATTTAGATAATCTACTCTTTAAACATTATGCTCTTTTAGGCTAATTTAATTTTCACTTTAAGTTGAAACCCTTTACATTGATCATTGTAAAGTAATTAAAGGAGGTTTTTTGTATAGTGTTGATTTGTATTAATATGAATCCGGTAATTTAAAGTTTTTAATGTCGTAATTGTCGTTCGATATTCATAAAGTCTTTACCTTTTTTTTATGACACAAATGTGTCATGTAAACGTCTGTATCATGTCAGACATTTGTAATTGAGTTTTTCTTGTTAAAAACTAGCCAAAATTTGATTTCACAACTATACAACAAGTTATTATTTATGGTAATACAATTACTCTACAAATCAGTTTACTTTTCTTTTAAATGCTTTCTTGAAAAGAATTTTAGAATAGTTATTCCTATGTTTTTCTTGCTGTCGCTCTTTTTTATGCAAGAGATTCATTCACAGAATACACTAAACACACTTGGATTAACTTCTTCTACACCAACTGTTGGAGCATATAGTTTACGAAGGTTAAGTAGTAGCTATACAGGAAATGCTGTATTAGTTCGAAGAAGTAGTGATAACGCTACTCAGAATATTGGTTTTACAGCATCTGGACTCTTAAATGAAACTGCTTTGTTAGCATTTGTAGGAACCGGTAGTGGATTTGTTCAAACATGGTATGATCAGAGCGGGTTTGACCGGCATATTACTCAAAGTACAATGGCGAGCCAACCCAGAATTGTCAATGCTGGGGTGATTGAGCGACAAAATGGAGTTCCGTCTGTTTATTTTACCGGTTCAAGTTTTTTAACCCATACATCTTTTCCAACTACTGGATTTACCGGTTATACGGCCAATATAGTGGCAAGATGGACAACAACAGGTACTAGTCAGGCAACCATTCAAACACTATTAGATAATAATCACAATACTACGCAAGGATTTGCCATTCAAGACCGACCTGATCTAACTGGAAGGCCATTGACCTTTGGGATTGCTGCAAACCCAAGTGGAGCCTTGGTTCAAGATAATACCCTTTCGGGTAATGGTACTAATAGAATTTTTACATTTGTTGCAAATAGCACGACAGTTTCTGGTTTTAAAGAGGGAACTGCTTTGCCCACTGCGTCTATTTCTGGAACCAATTATACACTTCAAAACCGTTTTGTTATTGGAGCTTGGTTTAATGGTGGTACAGTAAGTCGATTTACTACTGGGCATATTGGTGAGGTTTTGGTTTTTCCATCGGCGCTTTCTAATACTAATAGACAAACTTTAGAATGTAACCAAAGTGCTTATTTTACAATTCCTTTTGTTCCAACCGGGGTTGAATTCTACATTCAAAATGCTGCAGCAAGTTCAGCTTGTAGTTCAGCCGATGAACAAGTAGTTTGGAAATTATCAGATTTAGTAAATACTCAATCCACTGGTAATAATTTAACCAAAATAAATTCCAATGGTAACTGGGATGGGGGTGCATCTTCTTGGAATACCGTTTCTAATCACGGTTATTTTCAATTTACAGCTTTAGAAAATAATACTGAACGAATGGTTGGATTGAGTAATACCAATACTAATTCAAATTTTAATACCATTCAATATGCTTGGTATTTACGCAGCAATGGAACTTGTGAAATTTATGAGTCAGGTTCATCTAGAGGTAATTTTGGCTCTTGTGCACCAGGAGATGTTTTTAAAATTTCGGTTGAGGCAGGTGTTGTAAAATATTATCAAAACAATATATTACGTTATATTAGTACTATTTCCCCAAATCTACCTTTACTAGTTGATGTCTCCATCAATAGTATTAACGGCACTGTTTCTAATGCCATTGTATCCAATTATTTCACAGGATCTTTTACTGCTACTGGTATAAATCTTGGTACATCGCCGATTTACCAATGGAAATTGAATGGTACTAATGTGGGAACCAATTCTCCATCTTACACCAATTCTTCATTAGTTGATAATGATGTTTTGACTTGTGAAGTTAGTTTTTCTGGAAGTTGTGGAACTAACACTTTAACTTCCAATTCAATTACCAATAAAGAATTAACTTCTCCTACAAGTATTGATTTTTATATTCAAGGAACAGTTGGTACATCTGCTTGTAATACAACCGAAGAAGAGGTGCGTTGGCGTATAACGGATTTGTTTAATGTTCAAGTAACTGGATCAGGAAATAGTTTACGTAAAATACAGTCAAATGGAAATTGGGATGGAGGTGCTTCATCATTAAATACCGTTGCTAATAATGGTTATTTTCAATTTACAGCTAGTGAAACGAATTCGTTTCGTATGGTAGGTTTGAGTACTACAAACATTAACACTAATTTTAATACCATTCAATATGCTTGGTATTTACGTGGAGACGGAATATGCGAAATTTTTGAATCTGGAACAAACCGAGGAACTTATGGATCCTATGCTAGTAATGATGTATTTAAAATTACAATTGAGGATAATGATGTAAAGTATTATCAAAATGGAGTATTACGTTATATCAGTACAATCGCACCCAGTTTACCTTTATTGGTTGATGTTTCAATAAATAGTGTTAATGGTACAGTTACTAATGCTATTGTGTCCAATTATAATAATGGTGTTTTTACTGCTACTGCTACAAATGCAGGAGTTTCACCTATTTTTCAATGGAAATTGAATGGAATAAATGTTGGGACAAATAGCGCAACATATACCAATACGGCATTGTCTAACAATGATGTTATTTCTTGTACATTACTTCCAAGTATAGCAGGTTGTACATCAGTTACACCATATTTGTCTAACAGCATAACAAATAAATCTATCAGTACTGGTGTAACCCTAGATTTTTATATTGCTGGAGGTGTTGCCACTTCAGCCTGTAATTCAGTTGAAGAGCAAGTAAAATGGAAGATATCAGATTTACAAAATGTTGAAGCCAACAATAATAGTCTGTTAAAAATACAGTCTAATGGTAACTGGAATGGTGGCGCTTCTTCTTGGAATACGGTATCTGATAATGGCTATTTTCAATTTACAGCTACAGAGATAAATACGGATCGAATGGCTGGTTTAAGTACAACCAATGTTAATTCTAACTTTAATACCATACAGTATGCATGGTATCTAAGAAGTAATGGTACTTGTGAGATTTATGAATCAGGTAATTTTCGAGGTTCTTTTAGTACCTATACCGCTAATTCAATATTTAGAATTGCAGTTGAAGCTGGTGTGGTTAAGTATTTTTTAAATGGAACTTTAGTATATTCTAGTGCTATTGCCCCAATATTACCGCTAATAGTGGATGTTTCTATAAATTCTGTTTTGGGTACTATTTCGAATGCTTTAGTATCTAATTTAAGTAATTCAACTTTTACAGCTTTTTCAAGTGGTGCTGGTGCTAATCCGTCGTATCAGTGGTTGTTAAATGGTTCAAATGTTGGCACTAATAGTAACACATATTCCAATCCGTTTTTGACTAGTGGTGATGTTGTTAGTTGTCTTTTAACGCCTGATTTTGGTGGTTGTAGTACAACAAATTATCCTTCTAATGCCATTACAACAGTACAAGTTGGAACCCCTGCTTCTATAGAATTTATTATTCAAGGAACCCCTGCTACAACAGGGTGTAACGTTGCTAAAGAAGACGTTCGATGGTTGACTTCTTCATTGTTGAATGTAACTGCTACCAATAATAGTTTAATGAAAATTCAGTCAAATGGCAACTGGAATGGCGGAGCTGCTTCAAGAAATTTGATTGCCAATAATGGTTCTTTTGAGTTTAGAGTTTCAGAAGTAAATACTGATCGAATGGCTGGTTTAAGTACAACCAATGTTAATTCTAACTTTAATACCATACAGTATGCATGGTATCTAAGAAGTAATGGTACTTGTGAGATTTATGAATCAGGTAATTTTCGAGGTAATTTTGGATCTTATGTATCTGGTGATGTTTTTAAAATTAGTGTAGAGGAGATGGTCGTGAAATATTATGTGAATGATATTTTGCGTTATACCTCACTGATTGTTCCTAGTTTACCACTTTTGGTTGATGTTTCCATAAATTCTGTAGGGGGAACAATTACAGATGCTAAAGTTACCAACTACAATGATGGGGTGTTTACCGCAAGTGCTACAAATGCTGGCTCTGCCCCGAGTTATCAATGGTATTTAAATGGGGTTAGTGTTGGTGTAAATAGTTCTACTTACACCAATACTTCGTTAGGTAGTGGTGATGTGGTGTCTTGTCTTTTGACACCAGATTTATCAGGGTGTTTTAATGCTCAGATAGAATCCAATGTAATTTTAAATCAACAAATAAGTACACCAGTAGGTATCGAATTTTATATACAAGGGAGCGCTGTAACAACGGGATGTATAATATCTTCTGAAAATGTGGTTTGGAAAGTCTCCGATATTACAAATGTTTTAGCTAATGGGAATAGTTTAGTAAAAATACAGTCTAATGGTAATTGGAATGGTGGCGCAGCTTCCTATAATAGAGTTAATGATAATGGTTATTTAGAGTTTACGGCCACTGAAGTTAACACATTTCGAATGGTCGGTTTAAGTACAACCAATGTTAATTCTAACTTTAACACAATTCAATATGCATGGTACCTTAGAGGAGATGGTGTGTGTGAAGTTTTTGAGTCTGGAACAAGTCGTGGAACATTTGGGGCTTATACTAACAATTCGGTTTTTAAAATTGCTGTTGAATCTGGTGTAGTTAAATATTATTTAAACAATTCATTGCTTTATATTAGTACAATCACGCCAGTTTTACCCTTACTTGTAGATGTTTCAATAAACAGTGTTAATGGTACGGTTACCAATGCGATTGTATCTAATTTCAATAACGGAACTTTTACGGCCACCGCTACTAATGCCGGAGTTAATCCATTTTTTCAATGGAAATTGAATGGTGTGAACGTGGGTACAGGTACCGCTACTTATACCAATACGTCATTAAGCAATAATGATGTAGTTACTTGTCTATTAACGCCATCAATAAGTGGATGTGCAGGTGTGACTCCAGTGTTATCAAATGCTATATCCAATAACTTTATTGGCCAAACCCCTATAGAGTTTTACATTCAAGCCAATGCAGATACAGCTGCTTGTAGAACTGCTGAGGAGAATGTAGTATGGCAGACCTCTTCATTAACAAATGTTTCTGCGAGTGGTAATAACTTGATAAAGATTCAATCTAACGGTAGTTGGAATGGAGGAGCAGCTTCTTGGAATACAGTTAAAAACAATGGTTTTTTCCAGTTTGCTGTCTCAGAAATAAATGCAGATAGAATGGTAGGATTGAGTAGTACAGATGTTAATTCTAATTTTAACACAATTCAATTTGCCTGGTATTTACGTAGTAATGGCACTTGTGAAGTTTATGAATCAGGCTCATTCAGAGGAGGTTTTGGGGCTTATGCAACAGGTGATTTGTTTAAAATTTCTATCGAGAGTAACGTGGTAAAATATTACCGAAATAATATTTTGATCTACACCAGTACGATTGTGCCAACATTACCATTACTAGTTGATGTTTCGATTAATTCTGTTAATGGTACTATTACTAATGCGAAAATATCAAATTATTACTCTGGGGTATTTAGTGCTTTTGCTACTAATGCTGGTACAACTCCTTCATTTCAATGGAAATTAAATGGGGTTAATGTAGGTAGTAATAGTGCGGTGTATTCCAATACATCAATTGCTCCTGATGATATAGTTACTTGCATCCTTACACCTAGTGTTAGTGGGTGTTCTGCATCTGGCAATATTGCATCAAATTCAATTGTAAACAAGGCGATTGCCAATTTGACTGGTTCAGATATCGTAGTTCGTGGAACAGTTGCTACAGGAACCTGTCCTAATGTAGTTTCTGAGGATGTAGTTTGGAATACAGCTTCTTTACAGAATGTGAGTGCTACAGGGAATAGTTTACTGAAAACACAGTCTAATGGTAACTGGAATGGTGGTGCTGCTTCCTACAATACTGTTGGTAATAACGGCTATATAGAGTTTACTGCATCAGAAACTAATACGTCCCGAATGTGTGGTTTAAGTTCATCAAACGTTAATTCAAGTTTCAATACCATTCAATTTGCTATCTATCTTATTAATAATGGCGTTTATCAAGTTTATGAATCAGGATCTTTTAGAGGTAGTTTCGGTTCTTATAATTCCGGTGATCGTTTTAGAGTTGCAGTAGAAAGTAATGTGGTTCGTTATTACAGAAATAATGTTGTTTTCTATACAAGTACAATAACTCCAACATTACCCCTACTTGTAGATGTCTCGATAAATAGTGTGAATGGAACAATTACGAATGCCAAAGTAGTGAATACTAATGCAGGCACCTTTACCGTTACGGCTACTAATGTCGGTGCTTCACCAACTTATCAATGGAAGGTGAATGGTGCTAATGTGGGAACTAGTACAACTACGTATGTCAATACTAATTTGCAACTTAATGATGTGGTAAGCTGTGTTGTAACTCCTGATGCTTCAGGCTGTGATACAGCTACCTATCAATCAAATTTAGTTACCGTTTTATCAAGTGGAAATCCTATTGTTGCCCCCATCACTGGAAATACCAACGTTTGTTTAGGTAGTTCCACTCAATTAACAAGTGCGACTCCTGGAGGAACTTGGACGAGTAGTAATCTGAGTATAGCTACTGTAAATGCAACTGGATTAGTTACCACTTTGGCCACTGGAAACGTTACAATTACCTATACGGTTACCAATGGTACTTGTAGTAGCAATGCAGTTTCAATGATTACGGTAAACAATTTTACACCTACTGTTACATTAACTTCAAGTGCTGCTTCTATTTGTTTTGGAACTAGTACAACCTTTACTGCTACTGCTAACCAAACAGGTGGAGGAGTAATAACCTATACATTCAGGGTGAATGGTGTAAGTGTTCAAAGTGGATCTTCATCAACTTTTACAACATCTAGTTTGAATCAGGGTGATGCAGTAACTTGTCAGATTAACATTAGTGGTGGTGCTTGTTTGGTTCAAACAATAGCTACCTCAAATACAATTACAATGAGTGTCAATCCAATTGCTACTCCTACAGTTGTTTTGAATACACCTTCAACCTCAAATTGTAACGGAATACCTGCTACATTTACTGCTACAGCGAGTAATACTGGTGGAGGTGTAGTATCCTATAATTTCCGTGTGAATGGGGTTAGTGTTCAAAATGGGACTATTAATTCATATACACTTGTAAACCCTACAAATGGAGTACAAGTGAGTTGTGATATTTCAGTGCAATCAGGCACCTGTTTGTCTACAAATTCCGCAACATCAAATACAATTACTTTAACTATTTCATCTAATAGTACTCCAACTGTTAGCATTACTTCAACTTCAACATCTTTTTGTTCAGGAAATTCGGCAACTATAACAGCAACCGCTTTAAATACGGGTGGTGGAACGGTTACGTATACTTTTTTAAACAATGGCGCAATAGTTCAAAGTGGTACTTCAAATAGTTATACAAGTTCAGGTATTGTTAATGGTTCAAATATAAAATGTAATATTTCTGTTTCTGGTGGTACCTGTTTAACTTCAAGTGTTGCAAGTTCTAATACACTTAATTTTAATGTTACTAGTCCGAGTATAGTTTTAACTTCATCTGGAACAACACTTTGTACTGGAGCTAATGTTGTATTTACTGCAACCGCTTCCAATACATCTGGGGTAGGCACTATAACTTATGTTTTCCAACGTAACGGTGTCACAGTCCAAAGCAGTTCATCCAACACGTATTCTACAACCACTTACTCAAATGGTGATGTATTTGTTTGTATATTGAATGTTAGTGGTGGAGTTTGTTCTAATGTTGTATCAATTACGTCAAACCCTATTTCAATAAATGCCTTAAATACATCTGTGAGTATCTCTCCAAGTGCAACAACAATTTGTTCTGGGACTAGTGTTACTTTTACAGCTAATGCAATTAATACTGGAGGGGGTACAATTACATATACTTTTAGGAGAAATAGTGTCGTAGTTCAATCAGGTTCATCGAATACATATACTACTAGTACTATTAGTAATGGAAATAGTTTCAGTTGCAGTATATCAGTAACCGGTAGTTCTTGCGGAAATCCAACAGCAAGTTCAAACGCTGTGTTGATGAATGTTATTACTACGGTAACACCAAGTGTAGTTTTATCGCAAAGCCCTTCAAGCGGTATATGTTCTGGTAATACAGTTACATTTACAGCAACACCAACCAATGGTGGAGTATCACCAACTTATAACTTTAGAATTAATGGAGTTTCTGTTCAAAATTCTAATTCAAATACTTACACAACCAATTCACTTGTCAACGGACAAACTGTAGAAGTAGTAATGACTAGCACTGCTCTTTGCACGACTACCTCAATAGCGAATAGTAGTATAATTACAGTAGCTATTTTACCAACACCAACAGTTGGAACTGCTTCGTCAACACCTTCTGTGAATATCAATACTTCAATAACACCCATTACACACGTTACAACAGGTGCAACAGGTATTGCTCCAGCATCAGGATTGCCACCAGGTGTTATTGCTACTTGGTCAAGTAATACCATTACTATTTCGGGTACACCTACTGTTTCAGGCGTATTTAATTATAGTATTTCACTACTTAGTGCCTGTGGTTCGGCTACTGCTACAGGAACAATAACTGTAAAGGTTGATATAGATGGTGATGGTGTGGATTCTGCATTCGATGGAGACGATGATAATGATGGAATTACAGATGTTTTAGAGTGTGGAATTTGTTCTAATGCTGCGTTTATGAACGGTAATTTTGAATCTCCAGTTTTATCACCCAATACTTCTAGTTCTGTGCCATTAGCAAATACGTCTGGGTGGTTGAATACCGTTGAAAGTACATTAGAAATTTGGAGCACAGGCTTTAATGGTGTGCCTGCAGCTACTGGGAATCAATTTGTAAAATTAAATGCGGGTACTATTTATCAAACATTTTGTTTGAATGGAGCTGGAGGTACTATAAATTGGAGTGTTAAACACAGAGGTAGAGCGGGTATTGATGTAGCAGCAGTTCGTGTTGGAGCTACTATTGGTTCTGTAACAACAATCGCGACGATGTCAGATGGGATAACTGGTTGGGGAGCTTACACGGGTACTTATACTATTCCTACCGGTCAGACTTCTCTGGTTATTGCTTTTACTCCGATTTCTTCAACTGGTGGTGTGAACTTTGGGAACTTTATTGACGATATTCAAATTATTATTAATCAAAGTTGTAAAGATTCAGATGATGATGGAGTTACCGATAATTTAGATTTGGATTCTGATAATGATGGAATTCCTGATATTGAAGAAGCTGGATTTAAACAATACAGTTCAAATACCTCTACCATGAATTTAACAAGTGTTGCTACTTGGGCTGATTTTAATTCCAATGGGATTAATGATGCAATTGATAGTTTAATCAGCGCTTCAACATACAGTCTAATTGATACCGATAGTGATGGAATACCAAATTATTTAGATTTGGACAGCGATAATGATTCCTTCTGGGATGTTGACGAGGCAAGTCTTCTCAATGGTGACGGTGATATTAATGGAGATGGTAAAGGAGATGGATTGGATGTCGATGCTGACGGGTTGCTAGATTCTTTTGATAACGCAACTGTTTTTGGAACAACTTTTAGAGCGTATGCTCAAGATACCGATTCCAATGGTGTATCGGATTACATACAGTTGGATTCAAATAATGATGGTGTCAAAGACATTCAAACTGGATTGTATGCTAGTTTCGATACTAATGGAGATGGAATAATAGATGGCTCAGGTGATTCAGATAGCGATGGAATTTTAGATGTTTTTGATACGAATGATACCGTTAAAGGTTCTCCAAGAGATTTGAATCGCAAACTTTATTTAGATTTTGATGGTAGAAATGATTATGCAGAAAATGTTTCATTATTAGGTGGATTATCCCAAGCAACGTTGATGGCTTGGATAGATTTGAATACAACTTTTACTACAACAGGTGTGGTAGTGGGTCAAGACAAGTTCCAACTGCGAGTTAATAATTCTAAAAATTTACAAGTCATAGTTAATGGAACCACTTTAACTTTTAGTACTGCTCTGAATACCTCACAGTGGTATCACGTTGCTGCAACTTTTGGTGGAGGTTCACTGTCTTTATATCTGAATGGAAATTTAGTAGCCACACAAGCAGTTACGGGAAGTGTAGGGTCTGATACAAGTAAACTCACATTGGGTAAAAATCCGTTAAGTGCTACCAATTATTTTAAAGGGAAAATAGATGAAGTTCGTGTCTTTAATACCACTCTTACTTCAACCCAGATACAAAGAATGATGTATCAAGAGATACAAAATAGTTCGTCTCAAGTACGCGGAACAATTGTACCTAAAGATATTGGTTCACTTCCATTTGCCAATTTGATTCGCTATTACAGAATGGATACTTACAAAGATGATATCATTGATGATCTAACTACAAGTACAGTAGACATTGGAACTGGGATGAAAATGTATAATCACAAAGTAATTGCTGTTCAAGAAGCACCAATGCCATTCACCACAGTGCGGACTGGTACTTTTGCTTCGGCAGTTGATGACCCTACTAAAGACATAAGAGGATTAGATGTTATGGATTATGATTTTTCTATAATACAAGTAAAGCACAACATTACAGAAACTGCTAATAGTATTGATTTGGGTATGTTTGTTGATCCAGGAGTGACCGTGAATATGACCAACGATACAAAATTACAGAATGATTGGTACTTAAAATTAGATGGTAAGATTGATTTAGTTGGAAAATCACAATTGGTGCAGACTGCTCAGTCTGAACTTGATGCAACAAGTGCAGGATCGTTAGAAAGAGATCAACAAGGTCAATCCAATAAGTTCAATTACAATTATTGGTCTTCCCCTGTGAGTTCAATTAATAATAGTACTATTAATCATGGGTTTACTGTAGCAGGTGTAATGAAAGACGGAACTACAAATTTGCCTCAGAATCTATCATGGACAACAGGCGTTAATGGTTCACCTACAGTTCCTTTAACCTTGAGTAGTTATTGGATTTATAAATTCCAAAATTCGACGAATTCCTATGCAAACTGGTCACCTGTAGGTCAGAATGGAACTTTATTGGCAGGTCAAGGTTACACTTTGAAGGGTAGCGGAAGTTCCACTTTAAACCAAAACTTTACTTTTGTTGGAAAGCCTAATAGTGGCACGATTACGTCAATTGTTGGTCCTGGTAACCTTAATCTTTGTGGTAATCCCTATGCATCTGCTATTGATGCCGATAAGTTCATAGATGACAACGCTTCCAGTCTAATAGGAACGCTATACTTTTGGGAGCACTATCCTACCAATTCGTCCCATTATACGATACAATATCAAGGAGGATATGGAACATATACCAAAACTGGCGGTACGCCTCCGGTTGCCCCTTCCGGTATTAGTGGATTAGGATCTAGTAGTAAGGTGGCTAAGCGATTTATACCGGTAGGTCAAGGTTTTTTTGTTACGGGATCAACAAGTGGAGGTACAATAACCTTTAACAATGCGCAAAGATTGTTTATCAAGGAGGACGATACTGTTAATTCTTTTACTTTGTTTAAAACTATAAATCGAGCAAGTGCAGACAATGTTGACCCATTAATGAATAATTCGCAGGATGATTTTGAGCAACAACAATTCATGAAAATTCGATTGGGATTCAATGCGACAGATAACCTACACCGCCAAATCTTACTCGGTTTTATGAATGAGCACGCTACTTCAGGATACGATAATGGATATGATGGTATTAGCATAGAAACACTTTCTAACGATATGTATTTTATTAATGGCACTGAAAAACTCAATATTAGTGGCGAAGGATTTTTTAATGTCAATGCTATCTATCCCCTTGGTGTTAAAAATGCAACATCGGGATTAGTGACATTTGTAGTTGATAATAAAGAAAACTTTGATGAGGGTCAGGATATTTTTATCTACGATAATGAATCGGATACATACAACAGCATTAAATCTCAATCGTATCAGGTTTATTTACCTTCAGGAACTTATGACTCACGTTTCTCACTACGTTTTACTGATGGTTCTTCACTTGGAGTTGGTGAAAATGAGGGTCTTTATGGTGTTTCGATAACACATGCGCAGACCAGTAATGTTATTACCATTAAAAATGTACTTCAAGAAGTGATTGTTAAGTCTGTATCCATGTATAATCTGTTAGGACAGCAAATAACCGAGTGGCAGCTAGACGACCAAGATCAGTCTAATATAAAGCTCCAAGTTGGTAACGTAGCCACAGGAACATATATCATCAAAGTCATTACTGATGGAGGAATAATCACGAAAAAGATACTGGCAAAATAATGTTGGAATTTATTTTAAAGTGTAGAGAAGCTCAAACAGAAATCAATCATGTTCATGAATGTTTTGCTTTCCAGCAACAAATGATCTTAATTAAATTAAATACATTGTAATATAATACTATTTATAAATGACCGAAGCTATTCAAGCCTATTTGCATTCAGTGAAGGCGCTTTGCCCAGAAGTAACAGCTAATGAATTGAACTATATTGAAAGTGGCTTAACAATTTCTAAATTAAAAGCCAAGCAGATCTATATAGATGCAAACAGTGTTCAAAGACATATTGGATTTGTTTATTCCGGACTACTACGCGGTTTCTACATAGATAACAATGGCAATCAAATTTCAGTTAAATTCATACGTGAAAACGAGTTTGCAACACATTTTTCTGCCTTTATTACTCAGAACCCAAGTAATTATTACTTTCAGTGTATTGAGCCAAGCATCATAGTTAACATACCCTATGAGCATATACAAGGAGGTTACGAAAAGTTTCCGATTTTGGAAAGATATGGCAGATTGGTTGCCGAGGAGGTTTTAAAGATACTGCAAAAGCGTATTGAGAGTTTCCTTTTTGAGACAGCCGAAGAGCGCTATTTGAAATTTTTAAAAGAGTATCCTGATTTGATTGATCGAGTATCCCTATCTAACTTATGCACATCTCTTGGTATTAAGCGGCAATCATTAACACGAATTAGAAAACGAATTGCGGAAAGCGGTTCTCAACATTAAAAATTATTTTCAGTTCATCAATTTAAGTGTGTAGGGCCGTTTGAATGCACCTACGGATCTTTTGCATGAAATTTTTAAAGCCTAGCTAAGGAACGTTATATATTGTAGTTTATACCATTTACTAAAAAAAATACTGTAAGAATCTAAATTCTGTTAAGGGGAAGTCAACAAATTTCAAATAATACTAATTATGATTTTATTTAAAAGTAAACGATTTTTAAAAAAGGTTGCATTACCAAAGGCCTGGTCGTATAATATAGGCCTGCTATTTTTGCGGTTCAACTGTGCTTTAATGTTATTTCACGGCTGGTCAAAATTTAACAATTTTGCAAAGGACAGTGCTGAATGGCCTGATCCATTTAATTTGGGTTCAACGTTTAGTTATTCCTTTACTGTTTTTTGCGAGTTAGTTTGCACGCTTTTCTTAGTTTTTGGACTGTTTACCCGTTTTGCTCTTTTTCCTCTTATCGTTCTTCTGTTGGTGATTGTTTTATTCATTCACGAGGGCGAGCC
>NZ_JACTAC010000062.1 GCF_014486675.1 Flavobacterium macrobrachii | reverse complement strand
ATAATGCACTACGGGTAATGTGAATAAAGTTGTAAAGTAGTTAATGAATTTGAATAATCTTGAATTCTCTGGTCATCAAAACCATTCAAATACTCGTTTTTGACTAATTGAGATGGTTTCCAGTCATAATCACAATGCGTAATAGTGTAAAAATAATTGGCTTCTGTACCATATAAGTCATCGAATTGAAATTCAAAACTATCTCCAAGCCTAAAAATTGGAATCGTATTTTGATCATTTTGAACAAAAGTGACTGTTTTGATGTTGTATGGTGGAGTAATTTCTTTTTCTACTTGAGCAAATGAAATTATACTACTAAAAAAAAATAGAAGCGAAAGGATTGATATTTTTGACATAATTTAAAAAATCAGAATGGTAAATATAGTAATTTTTTTAACTAAAATTGTGCCAAAAAAGTATATTATTTGAAGCAAATCGGAATAATTTCTCCTTTTGCCAAACAGTATTTTTCAACTAAATCAGCTGAAATTTTATTGGTATAATCTTCTTCAACTACTTTAAAACCAATACTTCTTAATTTGTCAAAATAATCTCGTCCATAAACGCGAACGTGATCGTATTGTCCAAAAATTTTAGCACGTTCTTTTTGGTCAACAATTGTATCATCTGAAAAAGTTGTTGCTCTTGATAAATCTTGTGGAATTTGAAAGATTCCCATTCCACCTGGTTTTAAAACGCGATATAATTCTTGCATCGCTTTAGTGTCATCAGGAATATGTTCTAAAACGTGATTGCAAAAAATAATATCATAACTGTTGTCTTCAAACGGCAAATTACAAATATCTGCTTTTACATCTGCCAACGGCGAAAGTAAATCGGTTGTTGTATATTCAATATTAGTTTGTTTTTTGAACCTTTTGTAAAATTCTTGTTCAGGAGCAAAATGTAAAACTTTTTTCTTTTCTTTTGAAGTAAAATAATCAGTTTTATTTTGAAGATACAACCAAAGTAAGCGATGTCTTTCTAAGGATAAAGTACTTGGAGATAAAACATTGTTTCGTTGTGTTCCATAACCATAGGGCAAAAACATTCGGAAACTTTTACCGTCAATTGGATCTGTAAAACGATTTCCTTTTAACAAAAATGCCAATATCGGACGAACCACAATACTCAAACGAATAAGGATTGGTCTTGGAATAGTGTTTAATATAAATTTGAATGCTTTTTTCATTTAGATTTTAAATATTTTTTGAAATCGATCATTGTCAATAACTTCATATTTTGAAAAAAAGTGTTTATATTCAACTTGTAATTTTCTTCCTGAAGATGAAATAGCCATTTCTCGGATTGGAGTACAATTATTTCTGTCATAAACTATGTAGATTTGAAACAAGTCGCTTGGAAAACATAAACTATCTTTAAATCCATTTAAAAAAACATAATTGTAAAATGATATAATGCTTTCTGTTGCTTTTAACCTAAAATCTGTATCAGGAATTTTCCCTCTCTTGAATTCAACAAATATTACTTTGCCATCTTTAAAAAAAATAGTATCCGAAGTTTTTATTTTTTTATTGATTTCATCAAAATCAAAATTTAATTTAGAAGAATTAATAATGGATGCATTATTATTTGAGTCAAATGATAAAATTCGAAATTCTCTTTTAACAACATTAGCAATAAAGAAATCTTCTATATCCTTAATTCTCATCATTTATATCTTGAATTGTATAAAAAGCATCTGAAATTGAACTTAAAATGGGCGATATGTCTTGTGTTACATCAACAATAGTGGAAGACAATCCATCTTTATTTTTCTCTGCAAAATAAAAATTTGTTGACTTTTCATATTCATGTTTTTTAGTGTAAGCTTCTAATGCTTCTATGAAATAAGGACTGTGGGAAGTTAATACAATAGGAATAGCAAATTCTTTTGAAAGTAATACTAAAATTTCAGCATATTTAACTTGCCAAATTGGATGTAAGTGAACTTCAGGTTCATCTATAATTAATAGAGTATTAGAATTTAAAAAATCTTTCTTGAGTAATAATTGTAAAACACCAAAACTTTTTATTCCTGTTGCAACATTGCTTAAATCAAATTCTACATCTTGCTTTTTATATACTATCTGATTTTTTGTATTAAATTGAAAATCACCTTTTATTACATCAGAAATAATTGAATTTAGTTTTTCTGTATTATTACTTGTATCGGAAAATATATCTTGTTCTTTTTTTGGCTCAAAAATTTTGTTATTTAAATGTGAGTTTTTGTCACGAAGAATACTGTTAAATCTAATAATATTTCGATTTTCTAATTTTAAAGGTGATTCTATAAAAAATACTTCATCGTAATAAAAGTTTGAGCTAGTCTCAAATCCATAAAAAGAGATCGGTTCTTCAAAGTTTATTTTTTTTTCTACTTTACCCTCAATTTCTATATAGGAAATACCTTTTTTAAATTTATTTTTTATTTGATTTCCAAATTCATTTTCAAAAAAAGACTCCAATTCATAATGCAAAACTTCATTTGAATCACTCGAAATTGAAATACGGTTTTTTATGTCGTTTAGAATAGTTCCAAGCTGTATTTGAAAAGCTTTATTTGAATAATCGGCATACAAATCATCTATGCTTTCTATATCTGATAAAAGTAATTCAATTTTCTTAGTATCCTCAAAATCTATTCGATATGCAAAATCACCAAATAATGAGTCTGGTCTATCCAAAAAAGATAAAATAAACCTTTTTTGAATTTCTTCATCTTGTGCTTCTGTTGGCTTAGTTCTTAATAATAAATTTCGAACAGCTTTAATTTTATTTCGAACAAATTCAGATTTAGATGAGTTAAATCTATCTTCGTCAATATTTACGCCTCTGATTAAAGCATATAAAACCTTACCAACAGTACTTTTTCCAGAGTCGTTTTGCCCTGCAATTAAAGTTATACCATCAACATTAATATCGGCTTCTTCAATTATTCCAATATTTTGAAGTTTTATTTTCATTGTAAAATTTTATGTAAATATATTGAATTTGAATTTAATCTTTATCTATATGTTTAATGCTTTCTGACGGAATTCATCTTCCTCATTACTCACAATTCCCAAAACATCATAAATATATTGAAATGTAGAAAGTAATTCGGGTTTTCCATTGACTAAAGCTACATTATGTTCAAAATGCGCACTTGGTTTTTTGTCGGCAGTAACAATCGTCCAGTTATCTTTTAGGGTTTTGATGTTTTTGGTTCCCATGTTAATCATCGGTTCGATGGCAACAACCATTCCTTCGACAAATAGTTTTCCGCGACCGCGTTTTCCGTAGTTTGGCATTTCTGGACCTTCGTGCATTTTCTTTCCTAATCCGTGACCAACTAACTCGCGAACAACACCATAGCCAAAACTTTCGGTGTATTTTTGAATAGCATTTCCAACATCTTCTACACGATTTCCGGCTTTAAATTCACGAATTCCGATATAGAGACTTTCTTTGGTTACTTGTAACAGCTTTTTTGTTTCTGGAGCAACATTTCCAATTTCAAAAGTATAAGCGTGGTCGCCATAAAATTCATTCATCAAAACACCACAATCTACCGAAACAACATCGCCATCTTCGATAGGACGATTGGTTGGTAAACCATGAACAACTTGCTCATTAACGCTAGTTAACAATGTTGACGGACAACCATAAAGTCCAAGAAATCCCGGAATTCCACCGTTGTCTCTAATAAATTCTTCGGCTTTTTTATCGAGTTCTAAAGTAGTAACACCTTCTTTTATTTCGGTAGCAATCATGCCTAAGGTTTTAGAAACCAATAAAGCACTTTTGCGCATCAATTCAATCTCTTCTGAGGTTTTTGGAATAATCATTTTTCTAATTTTTCAGTGTGCAAAAGTAGTTATTTTTAATCATTATTCCGGATTAGCCATGATTTTGAACAACGAAGCATTGGATTCAAAAAATTTATTTTCGATGGAAAGCTGTGATAGTTGAGCGGAAACCAAATTATTTTCGCGACTATTAATCAAAAAAATTGAGCTTTCGCCAAATGAAAAAAGTCTTTCTTCGGAGTTGAGCATTGTACTGTAGTCAGTTACCAATTCATCAATATAGTTTTTTTGTTTTTCTAATGAAGTGATTTCTGCTTGTTGAGCATTGATTTTATTTTTCAATTGAACACGTTCCAAATCTAAATCGAATTGTGCATTTTGCAATTTTATTTTTGTAAGTTTTAAACTTCCTCTTTCTTTTCTAAGAAATATTGGAAACGCAAAATTTACACCAACTTTATAATCTTGAAAACGGTTGTTGTCAATGTAGCTTGGTTCAGAAAGATAGGAATAACCCAAGTCAATTTTGGGCAGAAGCATATTAGCTTTCAATTTTCTTTCCACATCGAGCATTTGTATTTTGTTTTCAAGCGCATTGATTTTTGGATGATTTTCTAGTGATGGTGTCATCATCAATTCGTTTGTTCGAAGTGTTTCTCTAATGGTTAATTCGAGTTTTTCTTCGGGGATGATATTTTCTTGTAATTCTAACGGAACATTGTTTTCCAACCAAAGAAAATTTGCTAACTCCAATTTGGACTTTGTAAGTTTAAGTTTTGATTCTTCTAAACTCAATTTGCGATTTCTAACAATTATTCCAGCTTCAACGCTATCAATAGCAGGTTTATCACCTTCTTTTATTAATCTTGAAACTCCATTAAAACGAATTTGAGCATTGGATAAATAGTTTTCATATAGTTTAACTTCATTATGGTTTCTTTTCCAATTGAAATAAGCAACAGACGCATCATAAAGTACAGCAACTGCCATTAAATTTCTCTCTGCTTGACTGAGGTTTAGTTGTATTTTGGCTTTTCTCAAGTCGGCCATTCGTTGATTGATAAACAAACCTTGTCCTATTGGAACTGAAATTCCGAAGGATGTTAAACCTTGGTTTGGAACGGTGTTTTCTGGATTTAGATAAATGCCTTCGTTGTTATCAAATCCGGCTTTTACTTCTATTCCGTACCAAGTTGGGATTTTAAAACTACTGTTTAATATCGAATAATATTCGCTGTCTTTGAATTTTTTTTGTTCAAAATCAACTTCGATTTTAGGATCAAATCCACCGCGTGCCATCATCAAATTGGCTTGTGCTTGGTTGATTTCTAAACCTGCGCTTTTTACTAACGGATGGTATTTTTTTACATAACCCAAATACTCATTGAAGGTGAGTTCTTGAAGGTTGTTTTCTTGAGCAACAACCCAAGTGGTGAATAGTAAAAGTAGTAGTGATTTTAAATTCATATTTTGTTGCCTTTTGATTGTGTTTTAACCCTGATCTCGTCATTGTTGGAGCTCTTAACTTATTGATTAAATAAGTTAAAGCGACTGACGAGAGCAGGAACATGGATTGCAAAAATGCGCAAGCCATTCGTTTCTAAAAAAAATTATTTTTTCTCTGTTGTGGTTTCTCCTTTGGGTTGATAATAATTTGGTGGAAATCCGTTCAAGGTTCGCCAAATTTCAAACCAAATTGGAACGTTGTCTAATAATGCAAGTGTTTGTGCGCCAGAACCAATGCTGATTTGTTTTGGCCAAGCTTCTTCTTTTTCGTCTGGTGCAATTAGAACTCTAAATTTTCCATTTGGACTGATGAAGTTTTCAACGGCTACGATTTTTCCTCCAAAAGTTCCATAGGACATATTTGGCCAGCCAGAAAAGACAATTGTTGGCCAACCGTCGAACCAAATCCTAACTTTTTCGCCTTTGTGAATTAACGGTAAATCGGTTGGACTGACGTAGGTTTCTACAGCAATGTCGTATTTTGATGGCATGATGCTTACGATTTGTGTGCCTTCTTTTATAGTTTCTCCAATTCCCGATTGTAATGCACGGTTTACATATCCGCTTTGTGGTGCTTTTATGTAATACATTCCGTTTCGGATTTTGTAGTTGTTGTACTGATTTTTGAGTTTGTTTACTTGTGCTTCGGTGTCAAACTGGTTACTCAATGCTGTATATTGATCACTTCGTGCTTTTTGTTCTTTTTCGTTATATTCTGCTATTATTCTATTGATTTCTACCTTAGCATTAATCAATTCGTTTTTGCTGGTTAATAATTTATTTTCTTGTGTTATTATTTTGGCTTCAACATCTTGAAGTTTTAGTCTTTTTTCTTCGACATCTACTACTGCTTTCAATCCTTCTTTTTCGAGAGTTGAAGAACGGTTGAATTGTGTATTAGCAATTCTTACTTGTGTTTTTACAGCAATTAGATCCATGCTGTCACTTTTTACTTTTAGAATAGACTGTCGGATTTTGTTTCGTGCTTGTTCAAGTTTTAAGTTTCTTTCATTTTGAATAGCTACTATTTGTGATGATAAAGTAGTTACTTTTCCTCCATAGGATTGTTGTGCCATTTCTTTTGCTTTGAGTTGGCTTTCGGTGTTTTGTACTAAATTTGGGTCAAGGTAATCTTCTTTTGTTTCTGAAATGAAAAGAATTGTATCTCCTTTTTTTACAAAATCGCCTTCTTTTACATACCACTTTTCAATTCTTCCAGCTATTGCAGTATGAATGGTTTGTGGACGTTGATCGGGTTTTAAAGTAGTAACTGCACCAGTTCCCGAAATATTTTGTGTCCATGGTAAAAACAAAAATACTAATGCAAGCAGCGAAACTCTAATAATAATTTTGTTCAAAATTTTATAATGAGGTCGTTCACTTAGGTTTTTATAAGTGCTGTACTTTTCAATATTTTCATTGATTTTGTTGTTATTTGAAATGTTAAGCATGTTGATTAGATTTTAATATCGTTGATGATTTTTCCTTCGCTCATTTTTAGAACTCGATTGCATTTAGCTTTCCAATTTTCGTTTTTAGAAGTTACTACTAATGTCCATTTATTTTTATCGGAAGTAATAAAATTGATGATTTCGTTTGCAGCATCGGCATCCATTTTGTCAAGTACATCTTCATAGAAAAGAATTTTTGGTTTGCTAATGATGCTTCTTGCAACTAATATTTTTTGGGCGTTTGATGAAGAAAGTTGTTTTCCTTCGGGAGAAATTTTAGTATCAAGTCCATTAGGTAATGATTTTATAAAATCGCCTAGTTTTACACTATCGATTGCCCATTTTATATCTTCTTGAGTTATTAATGGATTATTGAAAGTGATGTTTTCTTGAATTGTTCCTTCAAATGGTGTTTCGCCATTCATAATAGTGCTAATTTGAGAACGGAAATGATCAAGGTCAATTTTTCTATAGGTATCGTCGTTTATATAATACGAACCCGATGTTGGTTGTAATAATCCCGAAAGTACTCGAATAAGTGTAGTTTTTCCAGAACCATTTAAGCCGTCAAGATATATTTTTTCGGATTGTTCTATCGTTAAATTAATTTTTTCTAAAACAAAATCAGTTGAATCGGGGAATTTGTAACTCATGTTTTCTGTTACCAATTGAATGTTGGTGTAACAAAAATCAGCATTTGATGTTGATGATTCCTCAATTTCTAAATCGGTTATTTGTCCAATTTTTTCAACTGCTGTTAATACATCATAAAGTGTTTCTAATCCAATAATTATTTTTTCTACTGAATTGATAACCAATAAAATAATGATTTCAGCTGCTACGAATTGTCCAATATTCATTTTTTGATTTAAAACTAAATAACCACCAATGAATAGTAATCCTGCAGTAATTATAATTTTGAAAATGATAAGTTGTGTGTATTGTCTTTTAATTACACTAAAGTGTTTTTCTCTGTAATTAATATATTCTGAAACCATATGATCGTTTTTACTTAATGCAAAGTCAAAATTGGTTGCTTTCTTAAAACTGAGGTTATTTCGAGCGATTTCTTGTAGCCAACTTACAACTTTATATTTGTATTTGGATTCTTTTAAACTACTTGATAATCCTGAGTTAAAAGAGAACTTGAAAATAATATAAAGTAAAATAATTAAGAAAACACCAAATAATATAAAAAAGGTATGGTAAAATGATAGCAATATAATTCCAAACAGAATTTGAAGTATAGCTGTTGAAAAATCAATCAATAATTTGGAAATTCCTTTTTGAATGGTTAGAGTGTCAAAAAAGCGATTGGCCAATTCTGGCGGATATTCGTCGTATAATTCTTCTGACTTTATTTTAGGAAGTCTAAAACCAAATTCAAAAGAGGAACGAACGAAGATTTTTTGTTGTAAATTTTCAGTAATTCGAAGTTGCATTAACGATAATATTCCGGCTAATGCAACACCAATAATTACAATAAAAACCAATACAATCCAAGAAATACTAACGCGTCCAGATTGGATTAAATTAATAATTGCTTGTATTCCAAGTGGAAGAGATAAACTCACTAATCCGGCAAAAATGGCATAGAAAATAACTTGGATAATGTCTTTTTTATCCAGTTTTAATAAATTGATTGTTCTTTGTACGGCAGTTAATTTCATCTTTATTTCTTTAATGTTTTGTAGGCAAGTTCAATGTAAAAATCAGTTGGAGAATTATTTTCATTGCAATTGGTTATCGATTTTAAATGGTCTTTTAAAAAATGTTGGTGCAACGAACCTTCAACAATAGACGAGGCTAAACTTTTTGAAAAAGAATAGTTTGGGTTTACTTCTTCAATAATTGTGATTAATCTATTTATTACACTTTTATACACTAAAAAGAAACCTTCTTTATTTTCTTCATCTACTTCTTTGGTTAAAAGCGTTTTGGTGAATTCTGCAATGATTATTTGGTTTAAAACAGCCTCATTTATATGTTGTGTTTTGGTATCATCATCAACTTTTTCTGTTACAATTGTGATTGCTCTTTTTAACTTTTCCATTGGATCATTAATATTAGTTATTGAAAAAAGCATTCTGTATTCCATCCATGCCCAATACCAAGAACATAAATATAGTAATAATTTGTGTTTACTTTCAAAATAACGATAAATAGAACTTTCGTTGGAACCAATTTTTTCGCCAAGCTTTTTAAATGTAAAATCTTCAAAGCCAATTTCGTTGATTAAAATAATGCTCTGGCTAATGATTTTTTTTCCTAAATCCGATGTTTCAGGGTTTTTGACAAATAATTTAGGGTTTACAGTGATTGTGATATTTGAAAGAATATTTTGCATGATATTAACTATTTTTTTGTTTTATTCGGCATTGTTTTCATTTGAATAACATCTACCAAAAAGGCAAAAGCCATAGAGAAATAGATGTAACCTTTAGGGATTTCAAAGTGGAAACCTTCTGCAATAAGTGAAACTCCAATCATCATCAGAAAACAAAGTGCTAATATTTTAAACGATGGATGTTTTGAAATGAATTCGCTGATAGGTTTAGAGGCAAATAACATAATAATAACGGTAACAATTACTGCTGTGTACATCACCCAAAGTTCATCAACCATTCCTACTGCTGTAATAATAGAATCGACTGAGAAAACTAAATCCAGTAGTATAACTTCGCCTAAAAGTTTTTTAAAACTTCCTTTTTTTGGAAGCTCATTTTCATGTGAATTGGCAATTTCTGTTTTGTGATAAATCTCTTTGGTACTTTTATAAATTAAAAATAAACCACCTAAAATTAAAATCAAACCTTTTCCTGTAAAGTCGATTTCAAAAAGTGAAAATAGCGTTTTATCTAATTTTAAAATCCATGAAATGAAAGCAAGTAAAGCCAATCGCATTACCATAGCCAATCCAATTCCCCAAAATCGCAATTTATTTCTTTGGCTTTCGGGTAGTTTATCAGCAAGAATGGAAATAAAAATGATGTTATCAATTCCTAGGATTACTTCGAGTGCAATTAATGAAATTAAAGGTATTAAAGCGTCTATCATATTGTTTGTTTTAGAAATTTATTTTAAATCCAAAGTTTAAATTTTTCATGTCTTGTAATTCTGGTTTAATATCGTTTCCTTTTAAATCAAGATATTTTAAATGGTCCAAGGTTTGTATTTCAGGAATTTTTTTAAATTTATTCTGATTAAGGTATAAGTTTTCTAAACTTTTAAATTCTAAAATTTCATTTGGTAATTTCGATAAATTATCGTTTTCAAGATGTAATGTTTTTAAATTGGGTAGTTTTGCTAAAGTTGATAATGTTTTTGGTAGATTCATGTTCTTTTCATCATTCAAATAGATTTCTTCAAGGTTGGTTAAGTTAGAAATTTCTTCTGGTAATTTTATGAAATCGTTCCCACTTAAATCCAATACTTTTAGTGATTTAATTTTGGTTATTGCTATTGGTATTTGCTTTAATCGATCGTTTTTTAAAGTAAGATATTCTAGATTAATAAACTGCAACCATTGTTCATCGGTTACATTGATTTCTTGATTGCTAAGATTTAACCTAATAACTTTTTCAGGATTTTTGAGTGCTTCGCTCAAAGAATTAAATTCTTTATTCTTTTCATTGTCTTGACCAAAAATCATATTAGAGATCAAAAATATAAATGCGAAAGTGTAATTTAATTTTTTCATGATTGATATGTTTTAGTGTTCAACAATAAATGTAAGTGCAAATATAATAGTAAAACTATTAATATATGGTTTCATACTATTATTTTCACTTTGTTTTAACTTTTGTTTTTTCAATAACAGCAACAGACTTTTGTAGAATTAAAGAATTTGGTATTGTAATAATTTTTTCATTTGATAATTTTAAATGAACAAAAAAATATGTTAAATCTGAAATCTCTCCTTCAATTGTGTAATCTTTGTCTAAAATTTCTATGGTATCACCAATTTTCAACGGATGATTAAAAAAAAGAATAATACTTGATGTAATATTTGATAATAAAGACCATTGAGCAAAAAATGCAATACCAAGAGCGGTTAAAATAGTACTAGTAAAAAGTGCTATTTGATTTTGTTTTAATCCCCAAATTGCTCCTATAAGTAAAATTGCAGCAAATAAAGAAATTAAGTTAAACGCTTTTATCATTATTTTTCTTCTACCTCTTTGTAGTTGTGTGTTTTTTAAAAATTTATTTACTGTAACCTTTGTCATAAAGAAACAAACTATATAGGCAACGATTACAATTACGGTTTCAATTACACGAATATCAAATGGTTTCATTTTTTACTTGTTTTTTTTTAGACAAATCAAAGTTGAAGTTAGTGTTGACGATAAATCCATTATTGTTTTGATAAACATTTTGGTTATTTACTTCTCTACTAAGTTGTAGTGTTTGATTTAGATAACCTGCTTCAATTCGAAGTGTATTATTAAATCGATAACCAAATAATAAACCAATTCTATTTTGATCGAAAATATTTTCATTTACATTTTTTCCAAATCCAATGAAAAGTTCATTGTAAGCAGCAACATAAGGAGTTTTGTTTTCAATCTTATCGCCTTTTAAAGGTAGTTGAAGTCTAATCATGTATCGAAGTCGGTTCAATAAGGGAAATTCATCTTCGCTCGATAAATCAATATTTGAATAACGTCCAACCCATCGTTGTTCAAGCATAAATCGATGTGAAATATCTATTTTTGAAATTTTATCGATTAATGTTACCATCTGAAAAGTTCGATGTTCAGTAAAATCTTTTCCCATTCCGTTTATTGGTGTTTCACCATATGCATAGGTTTCTATCCAAGCATAGCCAAGTCGAAATTGCACTTTAGGATTTAGTTGATAATTTACTCCCAATCGAAGCAAACTTTGCTGTTTATCTGTAATAAAATTGTCTCTTCGAAGTTGATATTCACTATGAATACTGTATTTTTCATTCAATTTGAAAGTACCAAAATAGTTGTACCAGCTAATATCATTTCGCTCTATTTTACGATTGTTTTGAGCAAATAGGTTGTTAAATGAAAATAGTAAAATAAAAGTTAAAAAGTAAAATTGTTTCATAGTTTATAAAAATTTAGGGCTAATCCACTAAAATGAATTAGCCCAATTTATTTCTTATTTTGTTGGAGAAAAAGGCAATGATGATTTGTGAACTATTATTCTTAGTTTACCATCTTTTCCTTTTTTGAAAACCCAAGTTTTATCAACCATTACTTCTTTACCGTTTTTGTCGGTTACCCAAACATTACCCATGGTTATTGCAATAGAACCATAAATTTGAATGCCTTCGTTGTTTTTTCCTGCATTATCATATCTTGCTTTTACCCATGGCGTTAGTGCAAATCCTTTATCATTTGGATAATCAGCATCGCCACCAATAAAGTATGCTAAAGCACCTTTTTTGTCATTTCTAAAAGTTTGATCTCCATAAGCCAATGTTGGTTTGAAAAAAACTTTTCCATAATCATAATTGTAAGCATCAGATAAGACTTGTTCAGCAAACGATTTGTAATCGCCACCTTCTTCCTTTAGTTTTCCAATTTTAACCAGTGCATCACACCAATCTTGTTGCGCTTTGTTTACTTCCTCATAAGTGATGATGGTTTGTGCACCTTCTTCAACATAAACCAATCCAAGTTCATCAATTACTTTTTGAACTTCATCCGAAGTTTTTGTAACTTGATTTTTTACTTCTTCTTTTTTTTCTTCTTTTGATTGATTACAAGAAATAAGGAATGTTCCAGTTACAAGTGCTAAAAATAAGGTTTTTCTAATTTTCATTTTTTTTAAATTTAATGTTAGTACTTCTTTAAAATAATTTAGCTAAACTTTTAATTTTGAAATTAATTAATACAAAGATAATAGTATTACTATTATTTTTGAGATTTTAACTTTTATTTATAATTTGTTTTGTTCAATTTCTATGAGAATTGTCATATTTTTAAAATGATAATCTCAATAATTTTACAAAAAATAAAAATATGAGCAAATATGTTACCGCTGATGAAGCTGTAAAAGTGGTAAAGTCTAATGATAGAGTTTACGTTCAAGCAGCTGCAGCAACACCTACCGTTTTAACCAAAGCACTTGCTAATAGAGCAGCCGAGTTACGCAATGTTGAGGTTTGTCATCTTCACACCGAAGGCGATGCACCTTATGCAAATCCTGAATTAGCCGAAAGTTTTCACGTCAATTCCTTTTTTATCGGTGCCAATGTTCGACACACGTTAACCGCTGGAAATGGTTCTTATACACCAGTTTTTTTGAGTGAATTGCCCAATCTTTTTCGAAAAAATGTCTTGCCAATTGACGTTGCGTTCATTCATGTTTCGCCACCGGATATTCACGGATATTGTTCGCTTGGTGTTTCTGTCGAAGCAACCGTTGCCGCTATTGAAAATGCCAAAATTGTCATAGCACAAGTCAATCCACAAATGCCACGAACCTTTGGTGACGGAATTCTGCATGTTTCCGAAATCAATTATTTAGTTGAAGTCAATCTGCCAATACATGAACATCCGGTTGCTGCTTTTTCAAAAGAAGAAGAAAAAATTGGCGAATATGTTGCTTCGTTAATTGAAGACAGAAGCACACTTCAAATGGGAATTGGTTCTATTCCAAACGCAGCGTTGAGCAAGTTGAAAAACCATAAAGATTTAGGATTACATACCGAAATGTTTTCCGATGGAGTGATTGATCTGATAGAAAGTGACGTTATCAATTGTAATTATAAAGGAACACTTCGCGGTCGAGCTTTGGCAACATTTTTAATTGGTTCCAAGCGATTGTATGATTTTGTAAACGATAATCCGTTCATCGAAATGAAAGAATCGTCGATGGTTAACGACACAGCTCGAATTCGTAAAAACCCAAAAATGGTCGCCATTAATTCAGCTATCGAAGTCGATTTAACTGGACAAGTTTGTGCCGATTCTATTGGTGCCAAAATGTATTCTGGCGTTGGCGGACAAATGGATTTTATTCGTGGCGCATCATTAAGTCCAGGCGGAAAAGCCATTATTGCTTTGCCGTCAATTACTAAAAAAGGCGAAAGTCGCATCGTTCCATTCTTGAAACAAGGCGCAGGAGTTGTAACGACTCGTTCTCATGCGCAATACATCATTACCGAAAATGGAATTGCCAATTTGTATGGCAAAACCCTAAAACAACGAGTGTCAGAATTAGTTAAAATTGCCCATCCAAATCATCAAGAAAGCATCGAAAAAAGCTATTTTGACCTGATAAATAAATAGGAGCGAGTCGTTTGGGACTTTTTGGATTCCCTATTCCTGCTTTTCGTTACAATAAAAAATGCTTCCAAACAATGGAAGCATATTTTATTTACACTGCAATCAGGGCTAAATAGTTTTTGTCTTTTGTAAAATCAAAATTTACAATAACGATTTTCCAGTCATAACTGCTGGTTTTTCAATTCCCATCAATTCCAAAATCGTTGGAGCAACATCGCCAAGAACACCATCTCTTACTTGAATTGGGTCATTGTCAACCATAATTATCGGTACAGGATTGGTTGTGTGTGCAGTATTCGGACTTCCATCTGGATTAATCATCGTTTCGCAATTTCCGTGATCGGCAATAATAATGGTTGTATAATTATTTGCCAAAGCGGTTTCTACAACTTCTTTTACACAAACATCAACTGCTTCACAGGCTTTGATGGCAGCTTCCATAATTCCGGTATGACCAACCATATCGCCATTAGCAAAATTCAAGCAAACAAAATCAACTTCACCTTTTTGTAATTCAGGAACCAAAGCATCTTTTAATTCAAACGCACTCATTTCGGGTTGTAAATCATACGTAGCTACTTTTGGAGAATTTCTCAAAATGCGTGTTTCACCTTCAAATGGAACTTCTCTTCCGCCAGAAAAGAAAAACGTCACGTGTGGATATTTTTCAGTTTCCGCAATGCGGATTTGTTTTTTTCCCGCTTTTTCCAAAACTTCTCCAAGTGTTTCTGTAATATTGTCTTTGTCATAAATCACATGAACATTAGAATAGGTATCATCATAATTAGTCATTGTGACATAATACAAATTCATTTTGTGCATATTGAATTCGTGGAAATCTTTTTGCGACAACGCCTCGGTTAATTCTCTTCCTCTGTCTGTTCTAAAGTTAAAGAAAATAACAACATCATCCTCTTCAATTTTAGCCAAAGGCTTGTTGTTTTCATCAACTACAACCAATGGTTCGATAAATTCATCGGTTATATTTTGATCATAACTTTGTTGGATGCTTTCAACTGCATTTGTTGTGTGTTTTCCAATTGAGTTTACTAATAAATCATAAGCTAGTTTTACTCTTTCCCAGCGTTTGTCTCTATCCATAGCATAATATCTGCCAATAACCGAAGCGATTTTTGCTGTTGTATTTTGAATGTAATTTTCTAAATCTTGAAGATAACCTTTTCCTGATTTTGGATCAACATCGCGACCATCAGTAAAAGCGTGAATGTAAACTTTGTCAAGTCCAAAAGTTTGTGAAGCATCAATCAAGCCTTTTAAATGAGACGTATGCGAATGAACGCCACCATCGGAAACTAATCCTAAAAAGTGAACGGCTTTGTTGTTGTCTTTAGCATATTGAAACGCATCAATCAGCGGTTTTTCCTGAGACATCGTTTTATTGGCAACAGCCAAATTGATTTTTGCCAAATCTTGATATACGATTCTTCCCGCACCAAGATTCATGTGTCCAACTTCGGAATTTCCCATTTGACCTTCGGGTAAACCTACGTTTAAACCATCGGTTCGAAGTTGTGCATTTGGATATTGAGTATAAAGTGAGTTTATAAACGGAACATTGGCATTGTCTATTGCAGAAACTTTTGGATCGGGTGATTTTCCCCAACCGTCCAAAATCATAAGGATTACTTTCTTGTTCATTTAAAAAATGTTTTGAACAAAGGTAAATCATTTACGGTTTTTTGTCCGTTAAAAAGCTGTTGTTTTTTTGAAAAAGATACTAACGAAAACGTTATTTTTTCAAAGAATTGTAATCAATAAAATAACGAAGACTTACGGAAAAGATATGGTTTAGATTATTGTTGTCAATAGCATCTTTCAAATTAGTATTGAAACTTCGGTCAAATTCTCTTGAAAATAAGGACGAACTATTTCTGTACATCACCGAAACTTGACTTCCTGGCGCAAACCACCAAGAATAAGATAAATCCAAGTTCCAAGTGTTGAAATTTTGGTTTAAATTTTCAGTAAAAGCAAAATTGTCTGCAAAAGTTCCGTCATCTAATAAAGTTAGGTATCGCTTATTGGTAACATACGACCAATAGTGTCTTACCAATAAATTGAAGTTCATCTTATTATTCAAAGTATATTTTCCTTGAATGGTATTGGTAACACTAATTCGGTTTCTTCGGGCAAAAATAGTGTTGTCATCATCGTCAAAAGCAACCCAACCTGTGTTATTGTTTTGTCGGTTGTAAGTCAATCCATAAATAATCGTGATTTTGTCGTTTATTCTATATCTCGGGCTAAAAAATATATTATAAACAACTCTTTCTCTTTCATTTAAGAAAGTGAAATAAGGATTGAAATCAATGGCAAGTTTTCGATTGTAGTTTTGTGATAAGAAGAAATAAAACTGAATTTGCTCAGGAATTTGAACAAATCTTTTTTCGTTTTCTGAGCGCGGTTCATAGAAATCGTAGGTAACGAAAGGCCTTGTGTTAATAGCAAAACCAAGGAAATCATTTTTCTTGTTTTCGGTATTGAATAATAGATTTAATCGGTTGGCTTGCAACATTCCGGTTCTGTTGTCAAATTCATAATATTGCGTTAATCCAGCAGTAAATGAATTAAATAATTCATTTGGTTTTAATATTCGATAATTTACATTTCCATAAACGGAATGATAATGGGTTTGAAAATTAATCCCTAAATCGTTGTTGTCATAATCGTCAGAAACATATTGTCCAGCCAAGCTAAAGCGATATTTTCCGCTGGTTTTTCTAAAGTTTAAATAACTGTCGTAGCCTTTTCTATTGTCTTGATTTCCAAATTCGTTAATGTAACTGTATTTGTAATTTCCTGAAAGGTTGTAAGTGTTTTGAGTGGTATTTAAATCCCAAACTAAAGCTGAAACATTAGCATCGCGAAATTCTCCGTTTCGGGTAACATTAGTATTTACTAACGAAACCGACGAATTTTGATTAAAACGTTGGTCTAAAACTAATACGTTAAAATTAGCCAAAGGTTCTACAACGACATTTCGGTTTTCTGTAGTAATCGAATTATCTGGATTTGTGATTGTTTTTTTTACGGTAGCTTCGGTTTTTTCGGTAACAGCGTTTAGAACTCCAATTCCCAAACCGCTTTTGGTTCGTCCGGAAATCTTTAATGCATTTAGTAAATTTACCGTCAAAGGATAATCAGTTACTTCTTCGTCATCGCCAGTTGTAGGATACGTTGATGGTTCGCCGCCAATTCTTCGAGTGTAAAGTAAATTTCCTTTGTTAAACAAATCGGTTCCTTCGGTAAAAAATGGTCTGTTTTCTACAAATTGTTGTTCGAATGCACTAAGATTTAGTTCTACATTATCAAATTTTGTTTGACCAAAATCTGGAATAAGAATAGCATCAAGTGTGAAAGCATCGTTGATACCATATTTTATATCCAATCCACCTTTGAATTCGCCAATGGTTTTTTGGGTTTTATTGGCATTCAAATAAAAAGAAGAATAGGGAATTAAAAACAATCGAGTAGGTGTTTCAATATTTTCAATTCCAGTCAATAATCCTGCTTGAGTACTTTCGTTTACAATTTTGTTATCGAGTAAACTCCAAGTAAATTGTTGCCTATCTCGACGAACCTCTCTATAAAGGTTTAAGCCCCAAGTTTGAACTTTTTCTGTTGAAAAACGTAACGCTGCGTAGGGAATTTTCATTTCCACAACCCAACCAAAATCGGTGATTTGAGTTTCGCTTTCCCAAATAGCATCCCAAGTAAAGTCTTCGCCAAAGGTTTCAGTATAAACACCATCAATTTGAACACCTGAAGCACTTACAAAAAAACGAAATTCCTGTTGACCATCGTTATATCCGTTGAACCAAACGCCAAAATGATCCGCTGAAACAAAGTTGTCTCGTTGGGTTAATTCTTTCATTATTTTAGTTGGATCGTCGTAAAGTTTTGCAGCAACATAAATAGCTTCGTTGTCATACAGAATTCTAACTTCACTTTTTCTATCGGGAGTTTCGGGTTTACCGTTTGTGGGAAATATTTCTATGAAATTATTTGCCAGCTCAGCATTAGTCCAAGCAGCTTCGTCAAGTTTTGCATCAATACTTATCTTCTCTGTAATAAATTTGGTTTGGAGCGTTTTTTTTTGCCCAAAAATAAAAGACGAAAATAAAAGTAAAGGCAGAAAAATGTATGAAGTTTTTGGCATGTAGAGTCTGTTTGTCGAACAAAAATAAGTATTTAATTGATTTTCACAATAATCACACAATAAAAAAGTATCGATTATCGTTCTCTTAAGAGTAGATTAAAAAAGTGTAACTTTATCATTGATTTTTTGGAAGTTATATTTTTTTTTATAGATTTGCCATCCCAAGTCTAATTATTAAACCTATAACTATCAATGAATTATAAGATTTTTTTTCTTTTTGTGTTTGTATTACTAACATCGTTTAGTAATATATCAATCAAACCTAAAAATAATTTGAATATCACTGAAACCATCAAGTTACCTGGTTCTAAAGTGATTTCTTCCTACAATGAATTAAATATAAATTCTGACAAAAAACCAAGCTTTGAGAGTTTTTCTATTGCATTAGAAGGATTTTATAAATTGAAAGAAAAAGGATTGGTGACCAAAGATATTTTGACGCTAATTGATTTTTCTAAATCGTCAAATACCAAACGTCTTTGGGTAATTGATTTAACTACAAACGAAGTTTTATTCAATACTTTAGTTGCTCACGGAAAAAATACAGGCGAAGAATTTGCGAATTATTTTTCGAACAAAGCTGAATCATTTCAAAGTAGCCTTGGATTTTATGCTACTGCAGAAGTTTACATAGGAAAACACGGTTTGTCGCTACGTTTAGACGGTTTGCAAAAAGGTTTGAACGACAAAGCAAGAGAACGCGCAGTTGTAGTTCATGGTGCTGATTATGTTTCGGAAAGTTTTATTAAAAACCACAAACGTTTAGGTAGAAGTCAAGGTTGTCCTGCGTTACCTGTTGAAATGAATAAAAAAATTATTAACGTGATTAAAGAAAGATCATGTTTGTTTATTTATCATCCTTCAAAAAGCAGTTTGTTTATCTAAAAAATCACTTCATTTTTTTGAATAAATCATCGTCGAGATTGTAAATATCATCTCTGAAAATGAGTATGTTGTCTTCACTCCAAGCTGTCCAATACCATTGATGAACATAAACTGGAGTTTTGATAGAAGCATTTTTAGTTTCGCCTGTTTTCAAAATTTCGGTGATTTTTTCCAAATTATAATTCAAAGTATCTTTTAATAAATAAGAAGTCAATTCTAAAGGATTTTCCACACGAACGCAACCCGAACTCAAAGAACGATTCCATTTTTCAAAATAATCTCTGTGATTCGTATCATGAAGATAAACCGAATATTTATTGGGGAAAATGATTTTCACCATTCCAAGTGAATTAAAACTTCCAGGACTTTGAACATAGCGATAACTTCTCGCTTTGGACGTTTTCCAATCGCTAGCCGAAATTACATTTCCAGCGTTGTCATAAACCGTAATGTTTTTGCTGGCTAAATAACCTCTGTTTTTTATCGTTGCTGGAATAATATCTTCTTTTAAAATTGTTGGTGGAACAGTCCATGTTGGGTTAAAAACAGCATAGCTTAGTTTAGAACTCAATATTGGTGTTTTTCTTTTGTTAGTTCCAACAATAATTTTATGAGTCATAACCGTATCGTTATTTTCAACAACACGCAATTTATAATCTGGAATATTTATGATTAGATATTCATTTCCCATTTCGGTAGCAAACCATTTCCAGCGTTCCAAATTTGCCATAATCTGGTTTTTTCTTCGAGTTTTAGAAAAATTCAAAGCGTTTAAAGTTCCTTTGCCAATAACGCCATCGGCAGCTAAACCATGTCTTGTTTGAAAACGTTTTATGGCTTCAACGGTTTTAGTGTCATAATTTTTAGTCAATGAATCTTGTGGTTTTAAATCGTTCCAATACATCAATCTTCGTTTAATGGAAAGCATTACTTTTGTAGTATCGTTTGGATTTATTTTTTCAGATGCCACAATGGTTTTTAGTGTGTCTTTTGGAAAACTATTCAAAATTTCCATTGCTTTTTTTAGTCGTTTGTAAACAATATGTTGCGGTTTACAACTGTCCAAAACGGTTTGTAGTTTGTTTTCTTTGAACGCTTTTAAAAGGATAACGTTAACATCGGTGTTTTTAGCTTTTAAATCCCAATCACCATAAATTCCTTTGGGATTTAATTTTCCCTGACTAATGTGCCAAATGTATTTTTGAAGATTATACGTCAATAATAAGTCATAATCAACCAATTCTTTATCGCTAAGTTTGTTGATTTTTGTCTCCAGTTTGTTCAGTTTTTCAAACCGATAATCATCGGAAAAAAGACCTTCGTTTTCGGCATTTTTGAATTCGTTTAAAATGATTTTTCTAAATTCAGTCGATTGCCAAACCGTTTCGTGATTGTACTTTGCATAAAAATCCACCAAAACTGGACTTTCAAATTTAGCATACAAACTCGTATCAATTTTGATGATTTTGCCTTCATAGGGTTTGTCTCGTTTGATAACGTCAACTTTTTTTGGAGGTGTATTTTTTACCGTTTCATCTTTACACGAAACCATAAAAAGAATTAAAATCAATAGTAAAAGTTGTTTCATATTATAGTTGTTTGTACATCACAAAATGTGTTCCGATGTCGCCAATTTCAAAAGATTTACCCATAATTTGATAGTCCAATTTTTCATAAAAGGGAACGGCGTTTGCTCGTGCATTAAACCAAAGTAGGTTAATTTTTTCATTTCTCAAATAATTTTCACAAGCTGCTAACAGTTTTTCTCCAAAACCTTGTTTTTGATGTGAATTTAAAACTGCCATGCCTCGCATTTGCATTTGAATTTTGTGATTAAAAAAAGAATGATGTTGCATGAATAACGAAGTTACACCGACCAACGTGTTGTCAATAAAAATGCCAAAGTGTTTTGTTGAAGCCAAATCATCGCCATCAAAATGGCAACTTTCAATAGGTTTTCCAGCTCTTAAAACCGGATGTCGCACGGAAAAAGTTTCCTGAAAAGTGATTTCTTCAATTTTCATCATTTTATTTTAAAGTTTTCTAAGGGAAAATAAAGATATAACTTTTTAAATGTAAATCACTTATAAAATTGAAGTGATTTTTTGATAAAAAAAATTAAAAAAAATTTGCATTCAAAGAAACTTATTCTTTATATTTGCACTCGCAAAACGATAGAAATATCAATTTGTAATGCGGAAGTAGCTCAGTTGGTAGAGCTCCAGCCTTCCAAGCTGGTTGTCGCGAGTTCGAGCCTCGTCTTCCGCTCCAAAATAAAACCTCAAACGAAAGTTTGAGGTTTTTTTGTTTTTAATAGCTGTTTATGAATTTTCTTAAAGAAAAAGTCAAGTTGATTAGGTAACCAGTCATACTGCAAA
>NZ_JACTAC010000061.1 GCF_014486675.1 Flavobacterium macrobrachii | reverse complement strand
AAAAAACAATTTTAAACTGTTGATTTTCAAATAATTAAACCCTTAACTTAATAACATTGGCCGAGCGTTTGCTTGGTTTAGCTCCAGAACAAATTCAGGAATTGGCAAAAGATATTCTTTTTGGTCAATTACGTTTGGTTATTGCTACGATGACGATTGAAGAAATCAACTCTGATAGAGATAAATTCTTGGATAATATTTCTAAAAACGTAGATTCTGAATTGAAAAAAATAGGTTTGAAATTGATTAACGTAAATGTTACCGACATCAAAGACGAATCGGGTTATATTGAAGCATTAGGAAAAGAAGCTGCTGCTAAAGCGATTAACGAAGCTAAAATTTCGGTTGCTGAGCAAGAAAAAATTGGGGAAACCGGAAAAGCAATGGCAGACAGAGAAAAAGATGTTCAAATTGCCGAAACACATCGTGATCGTGATGTAAAAATTGCGATTACTAATAAAGATAGAGAAGTTAGCATTGCAGCTGCATTTAAAGACGAAAGTATTGGTAAAGCCGAAGCACAAAGAGATACACGTGTAGCAACATCTGAAGCAAATGCTATTGCTATTCAAGGAGAAAACGAAGCAAAAATTGCCATTGCACAATCAGAAGCAACACGTCGTGAAAAAGAAGCAGAAGCATTGCGTATTGCTTTAGCATCAGAAAAAGTTCAAAGTGCAAAAGCTTTAGAAGAATCGTATGTTGCAGAACAAAAAGCCGAAGCTGCTCGTGCCGAAAGAGAACGTTCTACTCAAAATGCGAACGTGGTTATTCCGGCAGAAATTGCAAAACAAAAAGCCATCATCGAAGCACAAGCCGAAGCCGAAAGAATTCGTGAACAAGCAAAAGGTGAAGCCGATGCGATTTATGCAAAAATGGAAGCGGAAGCAAAAGGTTTATATGAAATCTTGACCAAGCAAGCTGAAGGTTATAAAGAAGTGGTAAATGCTGCTGGTGGTGATCCAACGAAAGCATTCCAATTATTGTTAATTGAAAAATTACCCGAATTGGTTAAAACCCAAGTTGAAGCAGTTAAAAACATCAAAATTGATAAAATTACCGTTTGGGATTCAGGAAATAATGCAGATGGCAATGGTTCAACAGCCAATTTCGTTTCAGGAATGATGAAAACCGTTCCGCCGTTGAATGATTTATTTAATATGGCAGGATTGAATTTGCCAACCTATTTAAAAGGAGAAAATGTTGCTGAAGAAGTAAAAACAGTTGACGAAAAACCAACAAATACAGAAGAAATTTAAAAACTTCTAAGTTAAACCAAGTCTTCATTATTTCTAACAAAAGGATAATTTAGTCTTTAAAAAAAATTGCCAAATAATTAGTAGAAAAGAACATCTTCTATTTTTGTTTGGCATTTTTTATTACTTTTATTTTACAAACTAATCGATTCTCTTTACAAATGAAAATTTACAATAAGCTATTCGCTTTTTTTCTGCTGATTTCCCATTTGATAATTGCACAAACTAACTCAAATGAAGATTGGGCAAACCTAAAAAAATATTAAGCAGAAAATAAAACTATTAAGCCAATGAAAAATGCAACCGTATTGATGGGCGACTCTATCACTGAATTTTGGAAACCAACTAGTCCTGATTTTTTCAAGAAATATCCTTTACTCGACCGAGGAATCAGCGGACAAACAACTTCGCAAATGTTGCTTCGATTTGACCAAGATGTAATTCAATTGAAACCTTCAACAGTAGTAATTTTAGCCGGAATTAATGATATTGCTGAAAATACTGGTCCAATTACGCTTGAAGAAATTTTCGCTAACATTAAAACCATGGTTAAAAAGGCTAAAGAAAACAAAATTAAAGTTGTTTTGTGCTCCGTTTTACCAGCTAATAATTTCTATTGGAATACAAAAATTCTTCCAGCCGATAAAGTAATTATGCTAAACAAAATGATTAATGAATATGCTACCAAAAACAAAATTACCTACCTTGATTATTATTCAAAAATGGTTGATGATAAAAAAGGGTTACAAAAAATATATGGCGAAGATGGTGTTCATCCTAATGCCGAAGGATATAAAATTATGGAAACTTTGCTTTTGAAAGCGCTTCTATTTTAAAACAAATACTGTCATGAAAATAAACACTATTCTTTTCATTTATTTCGTTTTTCAAACAGATTTTAGTAAAAAGAATAAAAATCAATGTTGTTTCGAGTATTTGGAAATAAAAAAGGGAAGCTTAAAGCTTCCCTTTTTTAATTTCGTCAACAATTTCTGGATTTAATAAGGTTGAAATATCCCCAAAATTAGAGAAATCGCCTTCGGCTATTTTACGTAAAATTCTACGCATAATTTTGCCCGAACGTGTTTTTGGCAATCCGGAAACAAACTGAATTTTATCCAATTTAGCAATTGGTCCAATTTGGTCAGAAATCAATTGATTAATTTCTTTAGAAAGATTTGCTCTATCACGACTTTCGCCAGTTTCTTTTAGGATGATAAAACCGTATAAAGCATTTCCTTTAATATCGTGTGGAAACCCAACGATAGCACTTTCGGCAACTGCTGGATGCTCATTTATTGCATCTTCAATTGGTGCTGTTCCAAGATTATGTCCCGAAACAATCACAACATCATCTACTCGACCAGTAATTCTATAATAACCAACTTCATCGCGCAAAGCACCATCGCCGGTAAAATATTTTCCTGGAAAAGCGGTAAAATAAGTTTCTTTATAACGCTGATGATCGCCCCAAATTGTTCTGGCAATTGATGGCCAAGGAAACTTAACACACAAACTTCCTGTTACCTGATTTCCTTCGATTTCATTACGCAATTCGTCCATTAAAACGGGTTGAATTCCGGGTAATGGTAAGGATGCATACGTTGGTTTTGTTGGTGTTACAAACGGAATTGGTGAAATCATAATTCCTCCAGTTTCGGTTTGCCACCAAGTATCTACCAATGGACAACGTTTTCCTCCAACATGATCATTAAACCAATGCCAAGCTTCTTCATTAATTGGTTCACCGACTGAACCTATTACTCGTAATGATTTTAAAGGATATTTTTGTACATAATCCAAGCTTTCTTTTGCCAAAGCACGAATAGCTGTTGGCGCTGTATAAAACTGAGTTATTTTGTGTTTTTCGATTACTTCCCAAAAACGACTAAAGTTTGGATAAGACGGAACGCCTTCAAAAATTACAGTTGTTGCTCCGTTTAATAATGGTCCATAAAGTATGTACGAATGACCAGTTATCCAACCGATGTCGGCTGTACACCAATAGACATCACTTTCTTCGTAATTGAAAATATTTTTAAAAGTATATGCTGTGTAAACCATATATCCAGCCGTTGTATGTACCATTCCTTTTGGTTTTCCAGTTGAACCTGATGTATAAAGGATGAATAACGGATCTTCGGCATCCATGATTTCAGCAATATTATTAGGAATTGCTTCATCTAATAAAGGTTGCAACCACAAATCACGACCTTCTTTCATTTTTACTTCGGTATTTGTTCTTTTTACAACCAATACTTTTTCGACTGTTGGACATTTTTCAAGTGATTCGTCTACAATTCCTTTTAAATCGATGGATTTATTTCCGCGATAACTTCCATCAGAAGTGATGACCATTTTACACTCACAATCGTTAATTCTTGAAGCAACTGCCGAAGCCGAAAATCCTGCAAAAACTACAGAATGCACAGCTCCAATTCTGGCACAAGCCAAAACTGCAACTGCCAATTCTGGTATCATTGGCAAATAAATACAAACTCTATCGCCTTTTTTAACACCTTGATCACGAAGTACATTTGCCATTTTTGCAACTCTTGCATACAATTCGTTATAAGAAATATGCAAAGCTGGTTCGTCAGGATTATTAGGTTCAAAAATGATTGCGGTTTTGTCGCCTCGTCTTGCTAAATGCCTGTCGATACAGTTTTTAGTAATGTTCACTTTAGCGTCAATAAACCAACGGAACTTGGCTTCCTGAAAATCAAAATCGAATACTTTTTCCCATTTTTGATACCAAGTAAAGTTTTCATCGGCTATTTTATCCCAAAATTTTCTCGGCTCACGAACCGATTTTTTATACATTTTGAAATAATGTTCTAAATTCTGTATTTTATAATAACTCATTGTTAATCTTCTTTTTTAAGCGTTTGATACTGTAAATATAAATATTCTATGAATGTCATCTTATTTTTTATTGCAAAATAAATATACATAAAATGATTACCTATTTGAATGAACCAATTTTTGCTTTTATAAATTCATCTCTAACTTCTTCAATAATTGCTTCATCATCAATGGTTGATGGAATTTGAAAATTTTCTCCATCGGCTATGCTTCGCAAAAGTTTACGTAAGATTTTGCCTGAACGAGTTTTTGGTAATCGTTGAACTAAAACCACATCTCGTAAAGAAGCAACAGCTCCAATTTTTTCTCTGACTAATTGTACTATTTCATATTGTAATTGAAAATGTTCCATATTTTCGCCAAATTTTGTCACTACTAAAGCTAACGGTATTTGTCCTTTCAGTTCATCATTAATTCCAATCACAGCACATTCAGCAACTGCTTGGTGTGATGCTACAATTTCTTCCATTTCGGCAGTTGATAGTCGATGTCCAGCAACGTTTATCACATCATCTACTCTACCAGTAATAAAAATATAACCTTCATCATCTTTAAATCCGCCATCACCGGAAAAATAATAACCGGGGAATTTAGCTAAGTAACCTGCTTGAAAGCGTTCATTATCATTCCAAATATTCAACAATGTTCCTGGTGGCAAAGGCAATTTGATTACAACATAACCTTCTTCATTTGCTCCAAGTTCCTGACCATTTTCTCCAAGAATTTGAATATTATAGCCCGAAACTGCTTTACCTGATGAACCTGGTTTTATTGGTAAATATTCAATTCCCATCATATTAGCAATCATTGGCCAACCTGACTCTGTTTGCCACCAATGGTCGATTGCAGGAATTGGAATATGCTTTTGATACCATTCCAACGTAGCCACATCACAACGTTCGCCTGCCAAAAACTGAGTTCTCAAACTTGAAATATCATATTGTTTGATGAATTCACCATTTGGATCTTCTTTTTTAATAGCACGAATAGCTGTTGGTGCTGTAAACATTGCACTAACTTTATGCTCAGCAACAACTCGCCAAAATGTACTTGAATCCGGAGTTTTTATTGGCTTTCCTTCAAAAATTATCGTGGTATTTCGATTAATTAACGGTCCGTAAACTATGAAACTATGACCAACAACCCAACCAACATCGGAAGCTGCCCAAAAAACATCATCGGGTTTTACTCCGTAAATTTTTTGCATCGAAAATTTTAAAGCAACAGCATATCCGGCGGTATCACGAACGATTCCTTTTGGTTTTCCTGTTGTTCCCGATGTATATAAAACATACAACGGATGTGTTGCTTCTACAGGAACGCAAGGAACTTCTTCCGAACCATAAACCAATGCATCATAATCGACGTCGTATTTCTTAAACGGAATTCTTGCTCCTAATTTTCGGTTTAAAACTACTACTTTTTTAGGTTTATGTTCTGCCAGTTCAATAGCTTCATCTACCAAAGGTTTATAGGCAATCAATCGGTCAATTTCAATTCCCGACGAAGCTGTAATAATAACTCGTGGTTTACAATCATCAATACGAATCGCTAATTCATGTGGAGCAAATCCGCCAAAAACGACAGAATGCGTTACTCCTATTCTGGCGCAAGCCAACATGGCAAAAGCTGCTTGTGGAATCATTGGCATATAAATAACTGCTGTATGTCCTTTTTTTAGTCCTAACGATGTTAAACCTCCAGCTAATCTTGCTACTTCTGATTTTACTTCATTGAATGTATATTTTTTTACCGTTTGTGTAACCGGAGAATCATAAATTATAGCGGTTTTTTCGCCGTATCCATCTTGAATATGTTTATCCAAAGCCAAATAACATGTATTTAATATTCCGTCTTTGTACCATAATGGATAGCCGGTTTCATCGTTGGAAAGAATTTGCTCTGGTTTAGCAAACCAATCTATTTCATTAGCTTGTTCTGCCCAGAATTTTTCAGGGTTTTCAATGCTTTGATTATAAAATTCTTGATAGTTCATTTTGTTAATTGTTAGTTCAGTTATGAATGTAGTTATGGAATCCTATTCGTTTTGAATAAGACAAATTCATTATTTTTAATTGTTTATTTTGGGTTAAATTCCGAGCAGTTCGTTTACTTGTTCTACTACTTTTTTGATAGAAAAAGGTTTGGTTAAATAGGCATCGGCACCAAGTGTCATTCCTTTTTCTATATCGCTTTCTTTATTTTTGGCTGAAAGAAAAATTACCTTACAATGGTTCAACTTTTCGTTCTTTTTTATTTGTTCCAGTGTTTCAAATCCATCAACCAACGGCATCATAATATCGAGAATAATCACATCGGGAAAATGAGTTTTTAAAATATCCAATGCTTCCTGTCCGTCACGAGCAATAAATACTTCAAAGTTATTTTTCTTAAAAGTATATTCCAATGACATTACAATATTAGGTTCATCGTCAACTATTAAAATCTTCTTCATATATAGATTTTTTGATACATTATTGATTATTATTATTGTTGTTTTGGTAAGGTAAAAGTAAGACAAGCACCGCCAGTAGCATTATTTCTTGCCCAAATTTTGCCTTTGTGATGTTCGATTATCTGCTTACAAATTGCCAATCCTAAACCGCTGCCAATTGGTTTTTTAAAATTTTGATTGGTTGATTGGTAAAATTTATCAAAAATTGCTTCAAAATCACTTGACGCAATTCCTTTGCCATTGTCGCTGACTTCTATTTGCAAATAATCGTGTTTATCATAAACAGCTAAGGTAATCAATCCGTTGATTTCTGCACAAAATTTAATTGCATTAGAAACCAAATTAGTTATTACTTGAATAATTCGGTCTTCATCATAATCGGCTTTCAGATTACGATTCCCTTCAATTTGAACCAAAATATTTTTTTTCGTAATTAATTGTTGCAATGGTTCAATGGAATTTTCAATCGTTTCAATAATTAAATTATTAGAAAAGTTAACTTTTTGTCTTCCGGTTTCAAATTTTTCCAAATCGAGAATTTTATCAATCAATCTGTTCAATCTATCTGACTCAGAAATAATGTTTTGCAAAAATTGTTTTTTGAGTTCTTCGGGAATTTCATCATCGTCGTGCAAAATTTCGCTAGAAGCTCGAATAGCCGTGATCGGCGTTCGCAATTCATGGGTTACGGTGTCTAAAAACTCGTCTTTTTGTTTGTCTTTTTCCATCAACGAAAGATTCGCTTCATGTAATTTGGCTGAAATTTCTTTTAATTCATTGGACGTTTCGGTTAATTTTTTATTGATGATGATGTTTTCTTTGGATTCTTCTAAAATCTTCAACACTTCGGGTAATGTAATTTTTTCTTCTTTTACTACACTAGAAATCAATATTTTAGCCGAAGCCGTTCCGATATGTCCGGTCAATAAATTTTCGGAGAATTTGATTAAACGAGCATCTGCCAATTCTTCATTCTTGTCTACGTTATATTTGAGATTGAAAATATTCATTGCGCGTTTTGTTCTTTCTTCACCTAAAAATCTCAATAGAACTTTCTCAATATCGGTTCGGTAAGCAGTTCCTCGCCAAACAAATGCATTTTCGTGCATGTTGATGTATTTATTGATATCCAAGAACATTTCCGCATAATTTCGTTCTCTGTAATTTCCTTTAAAACTAACAGAAACCGCAATAAATATCATAAAATTGAATAATAAACTCCAAAACAAAGCATGTGGCACCGGATCAAGATAATCTAATCCGAAAAGTTGTAATGGTTTTAGTAATTTTATTCCAAACAAACCTTCGGTAATAAAAGATGTATCTGCACGAGTTATACCAATGGCGTAAGGAATTAACAATGTGTATAAACAAATAAAGAAACCAACTATTAGCCCAGAAACGGCACCGGTTCTTGAACCTCTTCGCCAAAATAATGCTCCAAAAAATGATGGTGCTAATTGAGCAATAATTACAAAAGCAACCATTCCGATAGAAACCAAATTATAATCGAGAGCAAAAACACGATATAGGAAATAAGCAATGATAATCATCGAAAAAATCCCTATACGTCTAATGTTTACAATCTTTTTATTAATGGTTGATTGCTCATTATTTTGTAATCTTCCTAGTAATCCATACGGAATAATTAAGTTATTACTCACCATTGTTGAAAGTCCGATAGAAGAAACCACAATCATTGAAATTGCTGCGGAAAATCCTCCGAGAAAAACCATTACCGTTAATGTTTCATTTCCTAAAAACTGTGGAATTAGTAATGAATACATATCGGAATTTATATTTTGACCATCAAACATAATATTTCCACCCCAAGCTATTGGAAACACAAAAATATTGAACAGCAAAAGGTATAAAGGAAACAACCAAATAGCAGTGTTGACATGACTTTCTCTTGTATTTTCTATTACTGAAACCTGAAATTGTCTTGGCAACAGAAACACAGAAAACAAAGATAATACACACAGAAAAAACCAGTTTATCGCTTGAGGCAAACCTCCAACCGTATTCTTTTTTTGAAAATTTTCCAATAGCGAAGCTTTCGCATAAATATCATTGAAACCATCAAAAACAAAAAATGTAACATATACTCCAATGATAATAAAAAACACCAATTTCAGAATACTTTCCAAAGCAACAGCTGTTACAATTCCTTTTCTTTTCTCGGAAGCATCGACATATTTTGTTCCATAAATTGAAGCAAAGATTGCTAATGCAAATGCAATATAAGTTGTACTATCATCAAAAACATAGGTTCTTGCTTTCGTATTGGTTACAATGTGAAATGTTTCGGCTATAGCTTTCAGTTGCAACCCGATATAAGGCAAAATTCCAAAAAGGCAAACAATTGTAACAACAGCACCAAGAAAACGACTGTTTCCATAACGAAGGGAAATAAAATCGGCAATACTGGAAACTTTGTTTACTCTGGAAATTCGTATGATTTTTTTCATCAAAATAATCCACGTAGGAATAATAATTATTGGTCCAAGATAAATCGGAATATAACTTAATCCTGAATTGGCTGCTACACCAATACTACCATAATACGTCCAAGCTGTACAATAAATTGCTAACGAAAATGAATAAATATAAGGATTGTTTACCCATTTTGAATTTCCTCTTTTTTCTGCCCAATTGGCAATTAAAAAAAGAATACCAAGGTAAATACCTAATATGATTAATAAGCCTAAACTACTCATAGTAAAGCTTTAGCAAGATATAGGACAACAGTATAGAAAACAACCAAACTGAAAAAATGTAAACATAAATAACTGGTATTCCCATACAACTCTCTGAACTGTCAAAAAGTAACACTATAGGAAGATTTAACCCTATTAAAAGGATTAATGAAATGATTACAAATTTTTGTTGATGCCTTTGTTTCATAATTTTAAAAACCACAAGCTCTTATAAAAAAAGAGCTCATGGAAAATAACCAATCAATTTATTAACTAATCTTCATATTCATTGGTCAAAGCGTACCAACCAAAAATGGTTAATCCGGTAACAACCATTGGCAATAATATAAAAAATACTATAATTCCAAATACTAAATCGTCTTGTTTTCCTGTAGTTAATTTATAACCAAATATTCCGATGGAAAAATAGGCAACTGCAATCGCTAATGCAATCCAAACGATACCTAAATATTTTTTTAATGCGTTCATAATCTTATCTTTTAGTCGTGAAGTGTATTAATTTTTCTGTCGATGTAAATCATTCCAATAACAAAACAAACTGCCGCTATTGCAATTGGATACCATAATCCTTCGAGATAAAACTCAGGATCGCCGGCTTCTTTAGCATTGGTTACAAAATAGGTTGAAATAGCAGGAAGCAAACCTCCAAAAATTCCATTACCTACGTGATATGGTAACGACATTGATGTATATCTGATTTTTACCGGGAACATTTCTACTAAGAAAGCAGCAATTGGTCCATAAACCATCGTTACAAAAATAACTTGAATAAATACCATAAAGACTAAAAACCATTTATCGGCACTATTGATTGTTTTTGTAACTTTAGTATCAACTTTTTCTTTTCCTTTATCATCAAACATCAATTTTCCGTTTTCAAAATGCTTGGTTTTGATTTCTTCCACTACAGTTCCATCGGTATAGGCTTTTGTAGTAGTGTAAACAGAATCAAGCTTTGTAGCATCGATTTCTTTCAAAGACGGAACTACTTTAGTTTGCTCTGCTATTTCTACTTTTTTGGTTAAATCTGTAGAATCATACATTGCTCGATAAATTGGTCTATAAAGTAAAATAGCCAATAACATTCCCGCCATCATAATTGATTTTCGTCCCCATTTATCGCTCAACCATCCGAAGAATACAAAAAACGGCGTTCCTAAAATTAATGCAATACCAAGCAACATATCTACTTGAGAAGAATCTATATTTTGAACTGTTTTCAAGAAATTCATAGCATAAAACTGTCCTGTGTACCAAACAACTCCTTGTCCCATTGTTGCTCCAAACAATGCTAAAAGAACAAATTTTAAATTGTATTTATTTCCAAAACTTTCTTTCAACGGATTGGTTGCTGTTTTTCCTTCAGCTTTAGCTTTGGCAAAAACTGGCGACTCGTCCATGTTTTTTCTAATTAAATAGGAAACATACACCATCAAAATAGAAACCCAAAACGGTACTCTCCAACCCCAATCGTCAAATGCTTCTTTGGACAACAGACTTTTTGTAATTAAAATTACCATTAACGAAATGAATAAACCAACGGTTGCAGTCGTTTGTATCCACGATGTCCAGTATCCTTTTTCACCTTTTGGAGCGTGTTCTGCTACATAGGTTGCTGCTCCTCCATATTCACCTCCAAGTGCTAAACCTTGTAACAAGCGAAGAATTAGAACTAAAACTGGTGCTAAAAACCCGATGCTTTCATAGCTTGGAATACATCCAATGACAAATGTTGCTCCACCCATCAACATTAAGGTTACCATAAAGGTATATTTTCTTCCAATTAAATCGCCTAGTCTTCCGAAAAATAATGCTCCAAAAGGACGCACTACGAAACCTGCTGCAAAGGTTGCTAATGTTGATAAAAAAGCAGCTGTCGGATTATCAGACGGGAAAAATTTTGTTGATAAAACAACGGCTAAACTTCCGAAAATATAGAAGTCATACCATTCAATCATCGTTCCCATTGAGGAAGCGGATATTACTTTCCAAATTCCTTTTTTTGAATTGTTGCTCATAGTATATAATTTTTGGTTTGATTAATTTTATAAATAAATTTGAAGTTGTAGCGTAAACTCACCTTTAGAACCATCTTTTTGTCCAATTGCTGTGTAAACTGGTCTTGTTGAATATTGTGCTGTTACTTTTGCATGATGTCCGTCAAGAAGCAAGTTAGTTCCAAAATCAAACTGAGAACTTGGTGCATCCAATCGTTCAAAATTCTTATAGGTATATGCCGCAAAAGGTTGTACTCTTACTTTAGGAGCATCTTTGGAAGAAGGTAAAAGAAAACCTGCTTGTGTGTACCAAATATTTCCTGTTCCAATAGTAGGTTGTGCATTTCCAGCTCCAGCCAAAGCCGGCGTTCCAGTAAAAGTTGGGTCAACCGAAGAAACATTCATAATTCCAATGTTTCTTAAATAATTTGGTCCAAAATCGAAATTGTAGAAAACACTATAAGCTGTTACTGCTGCTTTGTTTTTTGCTGTTCCAAACGGCATGTCTAAAAAAGTATCTACTGCAAATAAATTAATATTGTTCTTTTTAAGTTCTCCTGCTACTGATGTTCGGGTAGCATCTGGAGCGGAATAAAATCCGGCACCAACATTGAATACTCTTTTTGTTCCTAAATATGTTCCTACTTTGAACGGGAGGAAATTAGATTCCTGATCAAAAAACTGATATTCAAAATAACCTGCTTTTGACCAATGTGTGTTCCCACTATTATCAACCGCTATTGCTGCATCTGCTGTTGGTACATCTGTTGGTACAAAATTAGTAGCAAAAGGTTTGTTGAAACTTATTCGGTATTCTAGTTTACCGTACTTTCCTTTTGCAAAAAGCCCTATTTGTCGAGCAAATTGATCGGAGTTTTCTATTAACGGCCAATTAAAAATTGGTGCATCAACTGCTAAAAAATTGAGTGTTGAAGCCATTGTCATTCGAGACAATCCCATAAAATAATGCAATCCACCACCAAGAGAAAGACTGAAATCCTTTGATTCTTCGGGAAGCACTACAGCATATTCATTCCATGCATCATGAAAAAACAATCCTGGTTTTTTTCCTGCACCATAACCTCCAGTTCCAGATGTTCCAGATGCTCCGCCATTAGTAAATGTTTGATTATTGATACCAAAATGTGTCATAACCATATAGCGCTTTGAAATTTGAGCATACGCCAGAAAACGTAACCGTCTGTTACCAATATCAAAACTGGAAGAAGCCGATTCAGCATTTATAGCCGATCCTGGATTGTTATCTGTTGATCTTAGCCATATTTGATTCCATGCTATCACACGCATATACTTTGAACCATCTGGATTAATATTAATTTTTAAACCTGAACCGTAATCGGTAGAACCCTGAGCAAAGCTTAGCTTGGCAAATAACAGCAGTACTACATTTAATGCTATTTTTTTCATTGAAATTTATTGGTTTTAGTTAGTTTTTGGTTCAGCCAAATTCCAATAAATCATTGATGAAAAAAATTATGATATATAATTTTGTTAACTACTATAGTTAATCTTTAAATCGCTCCCATTTTATCAGCATAAATTTATCACCCAACTCTGTTATAATCATCCCAGCACCTTTAAGAACTTCTTTATTTTTCAAAAACTCTATCAACTCTAAATGATTATATATCTTATAGGTTGGATGATAATCAGTGTGATTGGGTTTTGAAATTTTGTACTCTTTCACCCAATTGCTCACAGTAACATGAGAAACACCTATAATTCGTTCTATTTCTCTATAACTTAAACCCTCAAGATACAACTGAAGTGCTTTAGTCACATAGTAACTATCTATCTTTTTACCCAATTTGTTGACTGTGAAAAAATAATTACACTTTTTACATAAATACCTTTGTCTGTCTTTTATTATTCCACTTTTTACAAATGTGTTACTTTGACATTTTGGACAGCTTAAAAACTCCATATATATAAATTTTGCATAAATATACTATTTTAGCAAATATTTAAAAAACATATAATTAATTTTTTTTACGCATTATTTATGCATTATTCAATTATACTACACTTTTATTACATAATATTGAACTTATATTATTTTTAATCAAAAAAAAAATAGAAGAAAAAACAAACAAAAAAAGGAACTGCTATTTGCAATTCCTTTCCTTTAATTAAAAATGAGTAAAGATTATATCTCAAAATCTTTCTTTATTTCTTTTACAGCCTTTTCAACTTGATTTTGAATGCTTTTAAATGTATCTTCAATTTCTTTACGTTTTCCTTCTCTTTTTGTCCAGGTTTCTACTTGTAGAATTTCTTCAAAAGCTACTGTCATACCTAATAAATCCAAAGTTGGTTTTATTTTATGAGCATAACTGTAGGCTAATTTATGATCTTTATTTTCAATTCCAATCTCGATTTGTTTCATATCGTCGGGAACTTCGGTAACGAATAAAGTGATAATTTGTAATACAAACTCAGGATCGTTATCTGATAGTTCATATACTTTTGCTAGGTTGTAGTTTATTGCCATTATTTTATATGTAAGCTAAATAGTTTTTTGTCATTTATAAATCCTTCTAAAACATCTTTTTCAGATACTTTTGCAACGCCTTCTGGTGTTCCGGTAAAAATTATATCGCCTTTTTTTAGTGTAAAATACTGAGAAACATATGAAATTAATTCATCAATTTTCCACAACATTTGGCTGGTATTTCCTTTTTGAACTGATTTTCCATTGTTTGTCAATTCAAAATTAATATTTTCTAATGAAGTAAAAGAATTTTTCGGTAGAAAATCACCAATAATCGCTGAACCGTCAAAAGCTTTGGATTTTTCCCATGGCAATCCTTTTTCTTTAAGTTTATTCTGTAAATCTCTAGCGGTAAAATCGATACCTAAACCTATTTCATCATAATATTTATGAGCAAATTTTTCATCGATGTATTTTCCAACTTTGGAAATTTTGACTAAAATCTCAACTTCGTGATGAATTTCGTTGCTAAATTCTGGTATTATAAATGGTGCTTTAAATGGTAATATTGCGGTATCGGGTTTTAAAAAAATAACGGGTTCGCTTGGTCGTTCGTTTTTTAATTCCTCGATATGGCTTGCATAATTTCTACCAATGCAAATTATTTTCATAACAGATTATGTCAATTTATTGTTTAATTTTTTTAGTTTGATTGCTGTCAATACTTTTTTGGTATATAATGGAAAATCAGCGTTTTGTATCCATCCAAAATAGCCCGGTTCTTTATCAAAAACGTCATCAACCAATGCGCCTTTGTGTTTTCCGAAGGTAAATATTTCTTGACCTTTGTCGTTTAAAGCGATGAAACCAGCAAAATCAACTGATTTTTTTCGGGTTGTAAATTCAGAAAGTGATTTTATATCGTTTTCTAAATCTTCGTATCTATCGAGCTGCGCTTTAAGAATTTCGTAGGTTGCCATAGTATCGGCTTCGGCAGAATGCGCATTTTCTAGTGTTTGATTACAATAGAATTTATAGGCTGCAGAAAGTGTTCTTTCTTCTTTTTTGTGAAAAATAGTTTGAATATCGACTGAAACTCTGTTTTTCATATCAAAATCTACTTCGGCGCGAAGTAATTCTTCAGCTAACAACGGAATATCAAATCTATCTGAATTAAATCCTGCCAAATCAGAATCTTTAATCATAGCATATATTTGGCTTGAAAGTTCTTTAAAAGTGGGTTCGTTTGCTACTTTCTCATTGGTAATTCCATGAACTGCGGTAGATTGTGCTGGAATTGGTATAGTTGGGTTTACTAACCAAGTTTTACTTTCTTTGTTTCCATTAGGATATACTTTGAAAATTGCTATTTCTACAATTCTATCTTTTGCTACTTCAATTCCTGTAGTTTCGAGGTCAAAAAAGCAAATTGGTCGTGTGAGTTTTAATTCCATTTAAAATATATGTTTGAACAAATATAAAATTTTGATTTCAGTTTTGTTTTAATGATAAAAAAATCCCGCAATTTGCGGGAAAATTTTAATTAGTTGTGACATGTCTCGTCTAAGTGTCTTTTTTTACCATTTCCAGATGTTCCACAAGTTGGAATTTCATCAAATGGATATGTGAATACAGGATTTGCTGTTAGGTTTTTAATTTCAAATCGGGTTAAAAATCCGTCATTGTCATCATCAGAGTCAAGAAAGTCTGGAATTTCATCTCCATCACTGTCGTTAGGATTTACTTCTCCTTTTGGAAGGAAATACATATATCCTTGGTCTGAAGTACTTACGTTTTCTTGATAAGATGGAATATCATCTCCATCCTGATCAGCTCTTTGTAATTCAAATAATTTTATCGTAAATACTAATGGAGAATAGGCAGGAATACTTGATCTAGCGCTACCAAAATAAGCTAATCCAGATGGTAAGAACATAACTCCAGCACCAAAATCATTGTATGAAATTGTACCATCTAGGTTTTCAGAATAAGTTCCGGTTTTAAATTGAGGAAAAATTTCGCTCCAACCTCTAATTACACCACCATAAAGTGAAAGATATGTTTGCGGAGATTTATTTTCTTCAAACTGTTTCCCTAAAACTTTTGTTGTAGTAGTTGTTCCTTCGGTGGTTGTTTCTTTATATATGTATTCACCACGATATCCAGCCAATATATTATCTACATTACACGGTTTTACTCCAGAACCTTCTCTTAATTTTAAATAATAAATTTTATAATTTACATCCACTTCATTTTGAGTAACTGTTATTTCTCTTGTTTGAATAGGATAATCTGTTTGATTCCAAACAGATACTTGGTTACCTCCAGTAGGAATTTTTGTAAATACAACATCCATATCGTTTGCTTGTCCAGGGTTGTTTACAACGGTCATATAATGAGTTTTCATGAACTCCTCTATATTTGCTAAATCCGTTATATATTGTTCTTGATAATCTCTTAGTTCAACTGTATCGTTATCATTTTTATCACAAGAGAACAAAATAGCTACAACTAGGGTTAAAAAGAGAAATTTTGAAAGAATGTTCATTTTATATGTTATTTTGGATGCGCAAGATACAATATTGATTTATTTTTGTAAACAAATTAACGTTGATTTTAGAAAAAAGTATGAGAGTTGATAAATATCTTTGGTGTGTTCGCTATTACAAAACCCGAAGTATGGTTACTGAAGCTTGTAAAAAAAACCATATAACAGTTAATGGTCAAGTCGCAAAACCGTCAAAAGAAGTGTTTCCAATGGATAAAATCACTTTTAGAAAAGACCAAATTACATACATTATTACCGTTTTAGATATTCCCAGTAATCGAGTTGGTCCAAAACTAGTTGATGTTTACAGAAAAGATGAAACTCCTGAAGAAGCATTTGCTCATTTTGAAATGATGAAATTATCAAAAGAACACTACAGAAAGCACGGCGAAGGACGTCCAACTAAAAAAGATAGACGTGATTTGGACGGAATATATTTTGAAGAAGAACTTTAATAAAAAAGCCCATAAAAATTTTATGGGCTTCTTCAATTTATTATTTTCTTTAGTAAACGACTTTCTTCGTTAACGATACACCATCAGTAGAAGTTATTTTAACTAAAAGAACTTGATTTGTTTTTGGTAATGCATTAAATGATGCGTTTGTAGCATTTATTGATGATTGACTAGCAATCAAACGACCTCTAACATCATATATCATTACATTATTCATTGGAACTATTCCAGAATTGATAAATAATCCTTGCTCATTTTTATATACAACAACTGTGTTATCGTTAAAAATAGGCTCATTATTACTTAGAGTACTGTTTGTATAGCGTAAAACAAATCTATCTTCAAATGTTCCAACTGCTGTTGTAAAAGTATAACTAGACTCTTTTAAATTATGAATTATATTTAAAAGTTTGTCTTCTAAGTATATTACTTGATCCACAAATAAACCATCATAGTCAGAAAGATTTATAGTGAACTGTCCTGCACTATTTGTACTGTATGCTAATGGAATTTGTTCATTAATATCAAAATCAACATCTTTACCTTGGATACTTAATTTTGTATTTCCAACTTTTGTGTAGAGTGATAAAACTCCATTATCAAATAACTTAGCGTCAAAAAGTCTATCAATATCATTAGTAGCTAACTCAATGTAACCAATTAAAGCTTGTTTAAACTTTGACTGATTATTGGAAATATCTAACCAATAACGATGCTTTTCCAATCCTTGTTCTACAGACTGAGCTTCTTCAGTAGTTCTAAAAAACTGAGTATTGTTTCCTGGTCGACGCATTGCATTGGTAAAGTTAACCGTTCCACTTGCTAATCCCTCGGCGAAGAAACCTTGACCTGCAGCAATAAATCCTGTTGGAACTGAATTGTTTCCATATCCAACATTTGGTGCAGCAGCGGAACCTCCAGTTAAGTTATAAATAGCGTAATCATTATCGGTATAGTTTCCACCCGTAATTGGTGTATTGTGCGTCCAGAAGTATAGAGAACCATTTAAATTTGGATTAGCTGTTATCAAACCTGTTTCTGGTGTTGCTACCGACGTTGGGAAAGCTGAAATTGCACTTGGATATGGATTTCCGATAAGATTTAACTCTAACGCTCCACCAACAATAGTAATTGGAATCGTTCCATTATTTGGTGTTCCAGAAAAAGGTGCTGTATATTCTTGTGGTGTTCCTGGTGAAACAGGATAATTTGAAGGAGCTCGTATCAAATATCCTCTACCCACATTCATTGTTGTAGTACCTGGACTAGTTACAAATTGCCAATTCGTTCCACTATATGTAAAGAATAAACCAACTGGTGATAACGGAGATACCGCCAAAAGATTTTGTGGATGAACTGGTGAAGACCAATAGGTATAGTCAAACTTAAACATAGGAGTTGCAGTTCTATTGTATGTAATAGTTCCTGTATTCCCTCCAGAAAATACGCCAGGAGCATTTGTTACTGGATTGGGTTGATATAGACTTGCATCGTCTTGGAAAGTTAAAGTTCCGCCAGATACGTTAAGTTCATTTTGTATTGTTAATGTATGACCTGTAGCAATAACTATATTTCCACCTGAAACGGTAACGCTACAAGCTGATAAATCGCCTGTTGATGTATAGTTTGATTGAAACTCAACAGCCTTAGTAGCATCTGGCAATCCATTAGACCAACCTCCATTCCATACTGTTCTGTTGAAAGTGATGGTTATTACATTAGAATATGAGGTACAACTTCCTACTGTTACCTCTGCTCTATAGTATCGTGTTCCAGAAAAAGTTCCAATTTGTGCAGAGGTTAATGTTGTTGATGCACTTGCAGGAATGTTTACTGTAACTCCTGTAGCAAATGTGATATCAGTTGCATTGTATTGCCATCTAGTAACTGGAGCGCCGTTTCCTGTTAAAGTTAATGCAGCTGCTGAACCAGAACAAATTGTTTGATTGCTAGAAGCTGTTCCTGGTATAGTATTTACAATAGTATAGGTTGTTGCTGTTCTACAAGTAGCATTACTTGAACATGCTGCATAATAGGTACGTGTTATAGGAGTGGTATTGTTTACTACTCCCGAACCTGCATCTCCTACTGGATCATATGTTGCTCCTGTATGCAAAAGAACTCCTCCAACTGCAGAATCATACCATTGCGTTTGCGAATTTTGATATAATAAAACACTTCCTCCAACCGGTGGTGTAATTGCCCAAGTAACTGCTGTAGTTACTGTTCCAGCTCCACCAAATGTTGTTGAATATAAAACGTAAGTCACACCTGCTGTTAAAGTTACTGTTAACTGTGGATTTAAACCTACACCCGAATCATCATCTCCAATCACAAAGTTACCCGAGCAAACTCCTGCAGTAAATGGTGCAATAGCTATATAAGCCATTCCATCGCCTGCTCCTGACATTTCTAGAACATAAGAACCTGTAACACTTACTTGAAATTCAGTGGCTACATAGTTTCTATTGCTACCTGCAACAAAGTTACATGCAGTAGAGTTTGTTGAACTTGCTGGTCTTGGTGCTTGTAGATCAGTTGCTGCATTTAGATTTACTGAAATAGAAGTTACTGGATTAATAAATCCGTCACACACTGTTGAACTGGATACTGTACCTGTTCCGCCAATACAAACTGTAGCAGCTGTAGTAACTGGTGCTGGATTTTGTACTACAAAGTCTGCAATACTTATTCCAAAGGCATCGGCTGTTACAACTCTAACTTTTCCTGTTCTCGCTCCAGCTGGATAGGGAACTGTTATTTGACCTGAATTAACTATAGTAACTGGTCCTGCAGGAACTCCTCCGATGGTAACCGAAGTAACTGCACTTAAATTTGTACCGTTTATTGTTATTGTACTTCCTACTGGCAATGTAGCACATGAATTGTTTAATGGTGAGAAACTTGTTACCGTTGGTACTAATACACACGAAATGTTAGCTGACCAACCTGCTCCTGTTACAATAAAATCGGAGCGGAAAGTAAATGATAATGAACCATTGGCGGCATTGGATATAATTGTTCCTGGCGAAGCTGTTCCTGAGTAGGCACCTGCTGGACAAGTAACAGGATCTGTTCCTGCTGCTCTACCAGATGACATTAATTGTAATGTGTTACCCGATGAACCATCACCGCTGTATATCATTAAACCATCATAGTTGTTTTCGGTAGCAAACGAGTTGAAAACCACTTTTAGTTTCGTTCCTGGTGTTACTGGTTTAAAAGTATAAGTATGTTCTTCAAAGTTTACATAGTTGCTTGTTGCTGCACCACTATCAAGGAATGTAAAGTTACATCCGTTGTGTAGCGCAAGTGTAGAACCTGATGCTGGTGTTGGCTCTACATTTGATATTAATACCGTAGTTGGTGCTGTAACATTAGTCGTTACAAACGTAATGTAGTTTTGTGACCAAGGACTGATTTGTGCTCCACAGTTTCCTCTAATCCAAACATAGTATCTTGTGTTTGGTGATAGCGACGTTAAAGTTGTACTGTTTGATGGCGCACTTCCTGATGGTGATGCTCCAAAGATTGGTGCCACCAAAGAGGTACTAATAATATAATCATAACCATTAGATGGAAGACCTGTTGCAGAAATACCCCAACCGATGTTTGCAGTAAAATCAGTCACTCCGGTCAAGAAAGGCGCTAAAGAAACGTTTGCAGGACCTGGATAGTTATTATCCACTAATGGTGGTGCACAAGTTTCTTCTTCGATACGAATGTTATCAAAGCTAACGTTTGTACCTGGTACATTTATATCAGTAACGAAGAAACGAAGGTAATAGGTTCCTGTTGTTAGTGGTGTAAAGTTTACAATGTTTGACTGTAAACCTGCAAAATCAAAATGCTCTGCAAGTGGAGTAACAATAGTACCATCTGTAGGTGCTACGTTTGTACTACCCCAATAGATTTCTACGCTTGCTGGGCCTATTAAATTCGTTGAGAAATCGTAAGTAACGCGGTATTGAGTACCCGCTGTTAAACTCACACCTCTTGTATAGAAGTTACTATAATCATCATTGGTAAACAAGTTACCGTTGGTAGCATTGGTTACCCAAACTGGTGAATCTGCTCTTGTACATGGAGGCAATACTCCACCTACAAAACCGTTGAAGTTTTCTAGATAGGGAACGGTTGTTGGACTACAAATTGGTGTAGCTGAGATTGGACCTGCCCAATCACTCTTGTCAGCGCCACAAACTGAGCGCACCCAGAAAAAGTATGGTTGACCTGCGGTTAAACCTGTTGCACTATAAGTAGTAGCTGTACTACCTGTTAAAGTACCCACAGAAACCGCTGTTGGAGCTGGTGCTGCAGATGTAGCTTGAAATATTTCATACTCTGTAGCAGAAGCACTACCTACCCAACCTAAGTTAACTTGTTCAAAAGTACCTGTAGCAGTTAATGAATTTGGTGTATTACATTGAACCGCTTCTACTCTTATTCTGTAACCTTTTTGAGCTTGAGCTGGAGTACCTATATTTGATTGGAAACGAAAAGTTAATGAACCGTCTGGTGCTGACGAAGTATAAGGAGCTGGTAAGGAAGAATTTAAATTTCCAGAATATGTATTAACAGGCGTTGAAACTCCATTACTATTATGTAATTCTAAAAAATCATTAGTTGCTTCGGTTATAAATTCCTCAAAAGTAACACGCACTTTTGAACCAGGAGCAGAGGGAGTGAAAATTATTGATTGATTAATTGCTGTCGTATTTACACCATATGAATCAAACTCTCCCCCATTATCATAGAAGTAATATGGCATACCCATTGGAATTTGATAGGCAGTTGCACATGAAGTAGCCGCATCATTTACAATTATATTGTTTTCTGAAGCAAGAGCCGATGTCCAGGCAAAATCATCTAGGTATATTCCTCCAGTTTTATTAGTAGCATCCCTTTTATCTAATATTCTAAATCTATACCCATCAGTAACGTTTGGAAATGAAGTAGCTGGTAAAACGGGAGTAACACTAATTGTTTGATATGCCGTAGTCATAGCAGCTGGTAATACCACATTAGCATTAAATGTATTATAAGTTAACGCAAGTGTATTTGTACCATTAGTTAATGTAGTCCAACTAACACCATTATCATCCGAAATTTGAACTTCAAAGGCAGTAGGTAAAATACCATTAGTAGCAACCGTTTGAAATCTAATACCAAAAGAGAAACGATTAAAATTATTCATTGATGGTGTTATAACAGCAGCATCAAATCGAGAATTCGATGTGTGCCCTAAAGACATTCTTCCAGACCTAGCATTTGTTGTTGTTCCAATAAAAGAATTAGTAGGAGCAGTTCCCGTCCCTTCAAATCTCCAATCTCTAGTTATCATGTTGGTTACAACAGTTGAAGAAGATAGTGAACCATCAATACTTTCAAACCTTTTATAAGGTCCGACACACTGTGCATCTGCTTGTTGGGTTGCGAAAGTCATTAGCACTGCTAGAGTGAGTAACCAGCGGTATGTAGTGGCTTTTGTTTTTGATAAAAATCCGTTACTCGAGGCAAGAAGTAATGTTTTTTTCATAGTTATATTTTTATACGTGAGTGGTTTATAATTGTAATTTGCTTGAAACAAGCGTCTAAAATTAGTTTTTCAAATTGTTTTGGTAAAGTTTTTTTAACGATAAATTAAAGTTTTTCGATTAAAAGTAAAAAAACACGACAAACCTTACACAAAAAGGTAGTTAGTCGATAGAAATGTACTTGGTCGATACTTATTTTACGTTATTGTAAACATTTATCACACAAATTTACATTTAATATTAAATTACTAAAGCATATATTAACAAATTATCAACAAGTTAGCCAAAATGTTGATAAATTTTTTCCAATAAATTAGATTTTTATTACAAAACTGCAATTAATGATTGTTTTAGTTGAAAATTACGGATTGCAGGTTAAGAGTTGCGGGTTTTAAGTTTGTAGGTTTCGCGTTAAAAGCTTATGGGGTTTACTGTTTAGTTGTTGATTGTTACTTATTTTACAATGGAACTTAGTTTAAAGCTAATAGCGTAATTCTAAACCC
>NZ_JACTAC010000060.1 GCF_014486675.1 Flavobacterium macrobrachii | reverse complement strand
TTTTTTATTCTGTTTCAAAAAATTAAACACCACATAAAGTCCTATTTTTCTAAGAAAAAATCTTTTTTCAGCATTCAGTTGCGTGTAAAAGAATTAGTTGTATATTTGCATCCCGAAAAGTCGGAATTAAAATTAATTAAACATTATTGTTATGTACGCAATCGTAGAGATAGCAGGGCAACAATTTAAAGTAAGCAAAGACCAAAAAGTTTATGTTCACCGTTTAGCTAATGAAGAAGGTTCAAAAGTATCTTTTGAAAAAGTTCTTTTATTAGACGATAATGGAAACGTTACTCTTGGCGCCCCAGCTATAGAAGGTGCTTCAGTAGAAGCCAAAGTGTTACAACACTTAAAAGGAGACAAAGTAATCGTTTTCAAAAAGAAAAGAAGAAAAGGTTACAAAAAAAGAAATGGACACAGACAATACCTAACTCAAATTGTGATTGAAGGTATCAACGGAAGTGCTCCAAAAAAGAAAGCAGCAAAAAAAGCTGAAGCTACAGAAGAATAATTAACATTTAAAAACTAAAACGTCATGGCTCACAAGAAAGGTGTCGGTAGTTCTAAGAATGGTAGAGAATCAGAATCGAAACGTTTAGGCGTTAAGATTTATGGTGGTCAAGCTGCAATTGCTGGTAATATCATCGTTAGACAAAGAGGTTCTAAACACAATCCAGGTGAAAACGTTTACATGGGTAAAGATCATACTTTACATGCAAAAGTTGATGGAGTAGTGAAATTCCAGAAAAAAGGTGATAACAAATCATTTGTTTCTGTAATTCCATTCGAAGCATAAGAACAAACTCTTATTAAAATACAAAACCCGTTCGCTTTGGCGAACGGGTTTTTTGTTTAAAAATTCTAAATTAGTTTCTTAAACTAAGAGATTTTTGTTTTAAGCTTATTAAAATTATTCAGTTGCTTTTTTCAACTCTTGTTTTACATCACCAGCAGCGTTTTCAACACCTTCTTTTACATCATTTGCTGCTTCTTCTGTTGAAGCTTTTGCTGCTTCCCAAGCCGATTTTGCTTTATCAACTGCTTCTTGAGCTAGTTTTTCAGCTGCTGCATCGCCGCTTTTCTTAGCTTCTTCAAGCTTAGCAACTGCTTCGTTATAACTTGCTTCTAGCGCATCAGCACCTTCAGAAACTTCATTTTCAACAGTTGTAACCACTTCTTCTGGAGTTGTTTCTGTTGTTTCTTTTTTACAAGATGTAGCAAAAATCATCGCTACAGCTGCCATAGTCAAAAATACTTTTTTCATTTTTTTATAGTTTTTAAATGTTAAAATTAACTAAACAAAATATATGCCAATTATTCAAAGTTACTAAAAAACTTATAAAAATCGAAAAGTTATTAATTCCTTGAAAACCATTTTCCCGCTTTCCACTTCAATCTCTGCGAAGATTTCCGTTACAATCGGGGATAAATTAGGATTTTTCTTTTATTTCAGCCAACAAAAAACCCTTGCAATTGCAAGGGTTTTTGATTTAATATTTTATACTAAAATATTAATATCTGTAATATTCTGGTTTAAATGGACCTTGAACTTCTACTCCAATATAAGCAGCTTGTTCATCATTTAAAGTTTCTAATTCAACACCAAGTTTAGCCAAGTGTAAAGCAGCCACTTTTTCATCTAAATGTTTAGGCAACATGTACACTTCATTTTTATAGTTTGCCGAATTATTCCATAATTCAATTTGTGCCAAAGTTTGGTTTGTGAATGAATTACTCATTACAAAACTTGGATGACCAGTTGCACAACCTAAGTTTACTAAACGACCTTCAGCCAAAATAATGATGTCTTTTCCGTTTACGTTGTATTTATCAACTTGAGGTTTGATTTCGATTTTTGTTGAACCGTGGTTTTTGTTTAACCAAGCCATGTCTATTTCGTTGTCAAAGTGACCAATATTACAAACGATAGTTTTATCTTTCATCGCTTCAAAATGTCTTCCTACAACAATATCTTTATTTCCTGTTGTGGTAATGATAATATCTGCATTTCCAACAACAGTGTCTAATTTTTTCACTTCAAAACCATCCATTGCAGCTTGTAAAGCACAAATTGGATCGATTTCAGTTACAGTTACAATAGAACCAGCGCCACGGAAAGAAGCCGCAGTTCCTTTTCCAACGTCACCATAACCACAAACTACAACTCTTTTTCCAGCTAACATAACATCAGTTGCTCTTCTGATAGCATCAACAGCCGATTCTTTACAACCATATTTGTTGTCAAATTTTGATTTAGTAACTGAATCGTTTACGTTAATTGCCGGCATGAATAAAGTTCCGTTTTTCATTCTTTCATATAAACGGTGAACACCAGTTGTAGTTTCTTCAGACAAACCTTTAATTCCAGGAATTAATTCTGGGTAACGGTCAAAAACCATGTTAGTCAAATCACCACCATCATCCAAAATCATGTTCAATGGTTTTCTGTCTTCGCCAAAGAATAACGTTTGTTCGATACACCAGTCAAATTCTTCTTCGTTCAAACCTTTCCAAGCATAAACTTGAATTCCAGCAGCGGCGATTGCAGCAGCAGCTTGATCTTGAGTTGAGAAAATATTACAAGATGACCAAGTAACTTCTGCACCAAGAGCAATTAAAGTTTCAATTAAAACGGCTGTTTGAATAGTCATGTGAAGACAACCTGCAATTCTCGCACCTTTTAAAGGTTGAGTTACACCATATTCAGCTCTTAAAGCCATTAATCCTGGCATTTCAGCTTCAGCTAATTCAATTTCTTTTCTTCCCCAAGCTGCCAAGTTAATGTCTTTAACTTTGTAAGCTACAAATGGTAATGTTTGTGTACTCATCTATTTGTATATTTGTTTTTTTAAAATTTGATGCAAAATTACAACATAGGTTTTTAATTTAATAATTTATTTTCAAAATTTGTGAAATGTTTAATCCTTTAATCTTTTGAAAAACAAATAGATAATTTCAACACTATTATGCCATTACTTACAATCAAAGAATTAAACAGCACAACAAAACTTTGGGTTTGGAAAATCTCCGAAACATGGGACGAACTTTTTCAAAGTGTTGTTTTGAAAGATGTTTCGTTAGCACGATTAGAAACGATGAAATCCGAAAGTCATCAAAAAGGTTTTTTGAGCGTTCGAAAGTTGCTGATTTCAGCTGGATATACCGATTTTGATTTGTATTATGATGAATTTGGAAAACCACATTTGAATGATGGAAAACATATCACTATTTCTCATTCGTTTGAATTTTCGATTATCGTTATTAGTGATGAAGTGATAGGTGCTGATTTGGAATTATTAAAAGAGAAAACCTTAAAAATTGCTCCAAGATTTATGGAAATTTTTCATCTAGAAAACTTATCGCATTACGAACAAATGAAAAAAGCTACCGTAATATGGGGAATTAAAGAAAGTGTTTTCAAAATTAAAAACGAACCTGGAATTAGTTTTCCATTGCATATTTTTGAGCAACAATTTAATTTGGAAGATAAAAAAACTATCGCTGAATTAAGATTTAACAACAAAACAGAATATTTCGATGTAGTTTTTGATTTTATCGAAGACTATGTTTTTGTTTGTGCTTTCGAAAAAAACAAATAATCAAAAAATGACAAACATTTACAAAGAAATACAAACTTCAAAAGCTAAGTCAGAAAAACTTCTGGCAATTTTAATCGATCCCGATAAAGTTGCATTGGAAACCATTTCAACTTTGGCAGAAAAAATAAATCAATCACCAGCAACACATATTTTGGTTGGCGGAAGCTCATTTGAAGGAAATCATCTAGACGAAATTATCGTTCAGTTAAAACAAAATACTAAACTTCCTATTTTACTTTTCCCAGGAAATCCATCGCAAATTTCTTCAGAAGCCGATGGAATTTTGTTTCTGCAATTACTTTCTGGACGAAATCCTGATTATTTGATTGAACATCAAGTTGAAGCCGTTCCAATTTTAGAAAAAACAACTTTGGAAGTAATTTCAACTGGTTATATTTTAATCGAAAGCGGAAACGAAACTGCTGTAGAACGCGTTAGTAAAACCAAACCTTTGAGTAAAAATAATATCAAATATGTTGCCCAAACGGCTAAAGCTGGCGAATATATAGGAAACAAAATTATTTACCTCGAAGCTGGAAGTGGCGCAAAAAATGCCGTTCCTTTGGAAATGATTTCGGAAGTTTCTAATAGAATTTCCTTGCCTTTGATTGTTGGCGGCGGAATTCGTTCCAAAAAAGCTATTGACGATGCTTTTCTTGCTGGCGCAGATATGGTTGTTATTGGAACAGCTTTTGAAAATAATCCCGATTTTTTTCTGAAATCTGAAATTGTTAACCAACAATTATAACCAATGTTTGAATTCCTTTTTTCTCAATATAAAAATTATCCAGCGTATGAAATTGCCTTAGAATTAACCGCAATTTTATTCGGATTATTGAGCGTTTGGTTTGCAAAAAAAAATAACATTTTGGTTTTCCCAACCGGAATTATCAATACGGCAATTTATGTTTATTTACTTTGGAAATGGTCATTACTTGGCGACATGATGATTAATTTTTATTACGTAATCATGAGTATTTATGGTTGGTATATTTGGACAAGAAAAAAAGACAATGTTGATGAATTTCCTATTTCAAGAATTACTTCTTCCGAAATAAAAAAAGGAATGTTACTATTTCTTGCAAGTATAGCATTAGTCATTTCGGTTTATATCTTTTTTGATAAATTAACACATTGGACATCCTATATTGATACATTTGTAACAGGAATATTTTTCGTAGGAATGTGGTTAATGGCAAGACGAAAGATAGAAAATTGGATTTTATGGATAATTGGTGATATAATTTCTATCCCAATGTATTTTGCCAAAGGATACACTTTCACAAGTATTCAATATGTATTTTTCACAATTATCGCCATTTATGGCTATTTAGAATGGAAGAAAATTTTACAACAAAAGACAAATTAGTCAACACATACGGATTTACAGAAGCCGATTTTAATCAAATTAACCAACATGGAATTGATTTGATTAAAATTGAAGCAGAACTTGCTATTTTCCAAACTGGAATTCCAAAAATGTATTTGGTTCGTCCGGCTAAAATTGATGATGGAATTTTAAAGCTTTCCGAAAATGAATTCAAGTCAAAATCAGCATTTTTTGATCAAAAAAAATCAACTTTAAAGTTGAAAAAATTCGTTCCAGCATCTGGTGCAGCAAGTCGAATGTTCAAATTTCTCAATGAATTTCTCAATGATTTTGACCATGAAAATGAAACCATAAACGCATACATCAACCGAAAAAAAGACAAAAATCTTCCCACATTTCTAGCAGGAATTGAGAAGTTTCCTTTTTTTGAAGAAGTAAAATCGAAGGTTAAATCGTTAGTTCCTGACTATTATTCGTTAGAAAGTCACGAAAAAAGTTATCACTTCATCAAAACGATGTTGTCTAGCGATTATTACGATTTTGCCAACAAACCAAAAGGTGTTTTAGATTTTCATAAATATCAATCACACATTGCAACTCCAGTGGAAGAACACTTGAATGAATGTGCTTTTTATGCTACGTCAAATGGTGTTTCACATCTTCATTTTACCGTTTCAGAAAATCATGAAGCTTTATTTCGTGAGATTGTAAACAATGTAAAAGAAAAAGTAGAAAATAGAACTGAAACCACTTTGAATGTGAATTATTCTTATCAGCATAAATCTACAGATACGATTGCTGTTGACTTCAAAAACCAACCATTTCGCAACGAAAAAGGGCAATTAGTTTTTCGTCCTGGCGGACATGGCGCGTTGATAAACAACTTGAATTCACTCGATGCCGATGTTATTTTTATCAAAAATATTGACAATGTAATCCAAAATCACATCAAAGAAATTACTTTGTATAAAAAGGGTTTGGCTGGAATTTTACTCGAATTTCAAGAAGAGATTTTTGCCATTTTGAATGCCATCGAAAGGCAAGAATTTCAAGAAAATGAAGTTGAAAAAGTTGTTGATTTTATGAAATCAAAACTGAATATCAAGGTTAGAGATGATTTTCAAAAGTTTACATTTGAACACAAAATTGAATTCATCAAAACAAAATTAAACCGACCAATTCGTGTTTGTGGAATGGTAAAAAATGAAGGCGAACCTGGCGGCGGACCATTTTGGGTAAGAAATGCTAAAGGCAATTTGTCTCTCCAAATTGTAGAAAGTTCTCAGGTTGATACAAACGATTTTGTTCAAAACGAAATTCTATCCAAAGCAACTCATTTTAATCCGGTAGATTTAGTTTGTGCAACCAAAGATTATCATGGAAATAAATTTGATTTAACACAATTTGTTGATCATACATCTGGATTTATTGTGCAAAAAAACAACAAAGGAAAAGAATTGAAAGGATACGAATTACCTGGACTTTGGAATGGCGCAATGGCAAAATGGATAACCGTTTTTGTAGAAGTTCCGCTCGTAACATTCAATCCTGTGAAAACGGTAAACGATTTATTAAAACCAGCGCATCAACCGCAATATGAAAACTGATTTACTTTTAACTGAATTGCAATACAAAGCCGTTAGAAGTTCTGGTGCTGGCGGACAAAACGTAAACAAAGTTTCGTCAAAAGTGGTTTTGACTTTTGATTTGAATGCTTCTCAAGCACTTTCTGAAGAGCAAAAAATACTTATTTCTGAAAAATTGGCAACCAAATTAACTTCGGAAAACATTTTGATTTTAAACTGCGATGAAGACCGAAGCCAACTGAAAAATAAAGAAATTGTTACCAAACGTTTTTTGGAAATACTTAAAAAAGCATTAGTTGTTCCAAAGAAAAGAAAACCAACTTCAGTGCCAAAATCGGTTATTGAAAAGCGTATCAAAGACAAAAAAACCAATTCTGAAGTTAAGCAAAACCGCAAAAAACCTGAAATATGAAAAAAACAAAAAATAAACCTAACAAGCCAAGTTATTTTGGGACATCATCGGATTGGTAGTTGGGCTTTCAATTTTTTTTGTATCCATAAGCTATGACGAAAAAGAATATGCTACAGGTAAAATTACGTATAATGATGAAGGATTAGTGAATTTTCAAAGCTGTAGATTGGAAGCTTTTTATGGGTTTTTACTTGCATGATAAGTATTTATTTTAAGAGAAAGAAATCTGAAAAATTGGATTTATAAACTTCAATTACAAAAATCAATTACAATAAAAAAACACAAATTGAAAATTGATATTGCAATTGTCATTGATATTGACTTATCTTTGCCATGTCTCAAAAGGGGTGCTCAAAATTACGAGCTGAGATTATACCCAATGAACCTAGAACAGGTAATGCTGTTTAGGGAAAAGTGACAAAACAGAGTGCACGCTGAACTTTGTCACAGGAAACAAACATTTTTTATTTTTTAACCAAGAATAATTACCTCTTTTTATTCGTATAATTTATTTTACGAATGGAAATTTTATTCAATTTCAAAAGTCAAACCCGAAGTTTCGGGACAAAAGTCAAAAGTCAAAAAAATCATTTGATTTCGTCTATTTTCTTTTTTCTATTTTCTTTTCTCTCTTTCTCCCAAGAAAAAGTGAAAGACACCACAAAAGTCAATCAGCTTAACGAAGTTACAGTTTCTTCGGTTAGAGCAAAAGGCAAAAATCCAATCACTTTTACTAATGTTTCTAAGGAAGAAATTGCGCCAAGAAATTTAGGTCAAGACATTCCCATTTTACTCAATTATTTGCCATCTGTAGTTTCTACAACCGATGCAGGAAATGGAGTTGGTTACACTTACATGAGAGTTCGTGGTGCCGATGGTTCGAGAATTAACGTTACGCTCAACGGAATTCCGTTTAATGACAGCGAAAGTCAAGGAACATTTTTTGTCAATTTGCCCGATTTTGCTTCGTCGCTAGAAAGTATTCAGTTGCAACGCGGAGTAGGAACTTCTACAAATGGTGCTGGAGCTTTTGGCGCAAGTTTAAACATGCAAACCAAGTCGTATCAAGAAAAAGCATTTGCTGAAATTTCAAATTCTGTTGGAAGTTTTGGAACACGAAAACATACTTTGGCTTTTGGAACGGGTTTGCATAACAATTTTGAATTGAATGCACGATTATCAAATGTTGCTTCTGATGGATTTATCGACAGAGCTTCATCCAACATGTTTGGTTATTTTTTCAATGGAAATTATGTAACCGAAACGACGTTGATTAAAGCAATTGCTTTTGGCGGAAAACAAAAAACCTATCAAGCTTGGTATGGCATTGAAGATCCAGAAAAGTTGAAAAACGACAGAACGTTTAATGTTGCCGGAATGTATTTTGACGAAAATGGAAACATGAAATTCTATGATGATGAAACCGATAATTATTGGCAAAATCATTTTCAGTTGCATTGGTCCGAAAAATGGTCCGAAAAATGGATTTCAAATGCAGCGTTGCATTATACTAAAGGAAAAGGCTATTTTGAACAATACAGAGAAGACGAAATTTTAGCCGATTATTTTTTACCAAATTTTCAAGGAAATACCGAGTCAGATTTGGTTAGAAAAAGATGGCTAGACAACGATTTTTTTGGGGCTACTTTTTCATTGAACTACAAAACAAAAAACACCGATATTTTAGTTGGCGGAGCAGCAAATCGCTATTTGGGTGATCATTTTGGGGAAGTTGTTTGGACACAATTTTATGTGCCAAATTCTAATCGTTATTATGATAATTTTGGAAACAAAGACGATATAAATGTGTATGCAAAAGCTTCGCAACAAGTTGGAAAACTTAATTTCTTTGCCGATTTGCAGTATCGAATGGTAAATTATCAAGCAACAAGTTTCCGTTTTGATGATGTAAACGATACGTTTCGATTTTTTAATCCAAAAGCTGGTTTGAATTATCAATTAAATGATAAAAACTCTTTTTATGGTTATTTTGGTATTGCCAACAAAGAACCAAGACGCGATGATTATGAAGCTGGAGCAATCAAACCAGAACGTTTGTTTGATTATGAATTGGGTTGGAAATATTCATCTAAAAAAGTGAAAGTTTCTGCCAATGCATTTTATATGAATTACCAAGATCAATTGGTTTTAACTGGTGCTTTGAACGATGTTGGTTCACCTGTTTTCACCAATAGCGGAAAAAGTTATCGAATAGGTTTAGAAGTTGAATCAGTAATTGCAATTACAGACAAATTAATTTGGAACCCAAATGTTACTTTTAGTCAAAATAAAAATCGTGATTTCTACTTTCAGCGAGATGGTGTTTTGCAGAATTTAGGAAATACTGATATTGCTTTTTCACCAAATATTGTCGCAGGAAACCGAATTACATTTTTGCCAATAAATGATTTTCAAGTTTCATTCCTTTCAAAATTTGTGAGCGAACAATACATGGGAAATATCGATTCAGACAATTCAAAATTAGACGCCTATTTTGTGAGCGATTTGAATGTTTCTTATGAATGGAAAATCAACAAAGGTTTAAAATCGATGGTTTTTTCGGCATTAGTAAATAACTTGTTCAATTTAGAATATGAATCCAATGGTTATTTCTACACCTATGATGATGATTTTAGTAATCCTGGAACCATTTCGACAATAGAAGGTGCAGGATTTTTTCCACAAGCTGGAATTAATTTCTTAGCTGGAATAACTTTGAAGTTTTAAAAAAACAAAATCCCGTATCATTTTGTTGATACGGGATTTTTTTAATTTCTTATGTTTAGCGAGCTTCCACTGACCAAAACTCGATAGGGTTTCATCGGATAATCTTTTCCTCCAGCAATTCCAGTAAACAAACTATATTCAGCGTCATCGCAAGGGCAAATGGCATTCGTACCAACAATATTCATGGTCGAGCACGAAGTCAACTCTTGATTTGGACAAGCAACATCAAAAGCCGTATAACCTGTTCCTGTATTATATATTACAATTCCTCGAACACCTTGAGAATAATCCACAACATAATTTCCTGGAAAATTAAGGTTAGAATATTGAGGCAAACTCAAGTTGATGAATAAATCTACAGGATAATTGGGCAAATAAGGATTTCTGTAGTTAACCGTTCCAGAATCACAACTTAAAATCAATCCCGCAAACAATAGTGTAGCAATTATTTTTTTCATCTAAATTTTTAGTTCTAAATATTCGACAAACAAAAATAAATTATTTAACTTTGGCAAACACTATTGAGTGAGACAAATTTAAAATAAATCAAAAAATAGTATCTTTGCAAAAAGAAATCCCGTTGCGATGGGATTTTTTCTATTTATATAAATGAGGAAATTATGAGCGTATCGTATTACACAGCAGAAGGATTAAAAAAATTAAGAGACGAATTAGAACATTTAAAAAGCGTTGAAAGACCAAAAGCATCACAAGCAATTGCTGAAGCTAGAGACAAAGGCGACTTATCTGAAAATGCCGAATATGATGCTGCCAAAGAAGCTCAAGGAATGCTTGAAATGCGTATTGCAAAACTAGAAGAAATTCATGCCAATGCAAGATTGATTGATGAAAGTCATTTAGACACATCCAAAGTTTTGGTTTTATCTAATGTGAAAATTAAAAATCAAGCCAACGGAATGGAGTTGAAATACACATTGGTTGCTGAAAGCGAAGCCGATTTAAAAACTGGAAAAATTTCAGTTACATCACCAATCGGTAAAGGATTATTAGGAAAATCAGTAGGCGAGATTGCCGAAATTACGGTTCCAAACGGAAAATTAAATTTTGAAATCTTAGAAATTTCTAGAGATTAATTATGGCTAGTATTTTTACTAAAATAATCAACGGAGAAATTCCATGTTATAAAATAGCCGAAGACAAAAATTATTTAGCTTTTTTAGATGTAAATCCTAATGCAAAAGGGCATACACTTTGCATTCCGAAGGAAGAAATCAATAAGATTTTTGACATGGAAGAAGAACACTATCTTGGATTGATGAAATTTTCAAGAAAAGTGGCAAAAGCATTAGAAAAAACGATAGAATGCAAGCGAATTGGCGTTGCTGTTGTTGGACTTGAAGTTCCGCATACGCATGTACATTTAATCCCTTTGCAAGATATGGATGATATGCGTTTTCAACGAAAAGCTTCACTCACAAAAGAAGAATTTGAAGCGTTAGCCCAAGCAATTCAAAACAATTTATAAAGAAAACGCCTCATTTTATTGAGGCGTTTTTTTTAAGTTCTTTTATAAGAAATTTGCATTGTTGTTCCTCTTCCTATTTCAGAATTTAGGACTTTTATTTTCCCTTTGTGGTATTCTTCAACAATTCTTTTGGTTAATGACAAACCTAAACCCCAACCTCTTTTTTTGGTAGTAAATCCAGGTTCAAAAACTTTTTTGAATTGGTTTTTTGGAATTCCTTTTCCAGTATCGGTAACTAAGATTTTAACCAAATTGTTTTCTTCCATAATTTCTACTGCTAATCTTCCTCGACCTTTCATAGCATCGATGGCATTTTTGACTAAATTTTCGACAGTCCAACTGTGTAATGCAGGATTTAATGAAACCATAATAGCATTTTTGGGTGCTTTGAATGAAAAGGTAACTTGGTTTGAAAAACGTGATTTTAAATACTCAAAAGATTTTTCGGTTTCTTCAATAATGTTAAGTTTTTCTAGAATTGGTTCTGAGCCAATTTTTGAAAACCTATCCGTTATAGTTTGTAGTCTAATAATGTCTTTTTCAATTTCGGTTACTGTAGTTTCGTCAACATTGTCAGCTTTCATGATTTCGAGCCAACCAATTAGTGATGATAACGGCGTTCCAATTTGATGCGCGGTTTCTTTTGCCATTCCTGCCCAAAGCTTGTTTTGAGTTGCCATTTTGGTACTACGATAAAAATTATAAACAACAGTTCCAAAAAGAAAAATGATAAGTAAAAGAGCAATTGGATAATATTTCAATTTGTTCAGCATGGAAGAATCTCCATAATATAAATATTGAGATTTTCCTTTTGAAATTTCCATAACAATAGGACTGTTTTGCAGTTTAAGTTTTTCTAAGTAATTTTTTAGTTTTATTTTGTCTTTAACAATATCTTCATCAATATTTATTGTACTTGTTATCGAGTCATTAATTGATAAAATGATTGGAATTGTTGGATTTTCAATAATGGCAAAGGGTAATTCTAAATCGGCATTTAGATCATCTGTATTTATTTTTTTTTGTGCCAATGCCCAATTTCCCATCTTGATACGTTCTTCGCTTTTAAAGATTTGAAAAAAGGAATACGTATTCCAAAGAATCAAACTCACAATAACGAACGATGTCATTATGATTATCCAGCGAGTTGTGTTTCTTCTTTCGGAAAATTGCATTGAAATTTTTTTATAAATATAGCCAAAAGTAATAAAAATACAAGACGATTGACTTCTAGCCCTGATAGGAGTGGAAATCAACTTTGTCAAAGTTCAAAACTTTGACAAAGTTATTGTAACGAATAGCAGGAAAACGGGCAACAAGAATTCCCGAACGTTTTGCTCCAAAATGAATTGGTTTATTCGTTTAAATGATACAATAAAAAATTATAGAAATCGGCATCGCTTTTTACGTCATCTTCATAGCTTGCAGTTTTTCCATAATGTCCAGCATCGGACAAAGAAATGAGGTAAATTGGATTTTTTTGTTCCGTTCTGTTTTGGAGTTTAGCGGCAAATTTATAAGAATGCAATGGTGGAACTCTGTCGTCGTTGTCAGAAGTAATAATTAATGTTGTTGGATAATTGGTGTTTTCGTCGATATTATGATAAGGCGAATAAGCTAATAATGAATTGAATTCTTCTTTGTTTTCGGGATTTCCATATTCATTCAAATGATATCTGCCAACGGTAAATTGATCAAATTTTAACATATCAAAAGCACCCATTTTAGGAATGACAACTTTGAACAAATCTGGTCTTTTGGTCATAGCAACACCGACAACTAAACCTCCGTTTGAACCTCCAGTTATCCCCAATTTTTTTGGGCTAGTATATTTTTCTTTAATTAAAAATTCGGCTGCATCTATAAAATCGTTGAATGAATTCATTTTTTTTAATCCTTTTCCATCCTGATGCCATTTTAATCCTTTTTCTCCGCCACCACGAATTTGAGCATAGGCAAAAACGCCTCCTTTTTCTATAAAATGTATCATCCCTGATGAAAAATAAGCTCTTGAAACAGTTCCATAACCGCCATAAGCTGTTAGAAGTGTTGGGTTGTTTCCGTCAAATTTTAATCCTTTTTTATGGATTATCGTTATTGGAACGTCTTTGTTATCCCGACTTTTAAAAGTTATGGTTTTAGTCTCAAAATATTCTGACGGAAACAAACTTGCTTTTATTTTGATATGTTCGGTTTGAAATTCGTTTATTTCGCCAGTTGCAACATTCAGTCGGTAGTTTTTGAACGAAGTTGTATACGAATGTAATGTTACATATAAATCTTTTGTTTCGTTATCATAAAAATTAAAGGAGATGTCAAAATTTTCGGACGAATCAAATTTTCGGATAAACTTTCCATTAGCATCATAAACTCTAATGTAGCTTTTGTTTAGTGTTTTGTAATTACAAAAAATATAATCGTTTGTAAAATGAGTTGAAGTCAATAATTGCGAATATATCTGGGGAATGACAACTCTTTCTTGGTTGCGATTTTTAATATTAAAAGCCCTGACTTCACCCCATTCAAATTGTTTGGAAGAATAATAAATAGAATCGTTTCTGTAATTCAAAAACTTCATATCGGTACTTTGGTTGTCCAAAAATTTATAAAGATAAAATTCGTTGTCAGACAATGAAGCTTCATAATAATTTGAAAGAGTTTCTTCTTTATTAGTTTCTATAACAATAAGTTTTCCTCGAGTTGAATAATATTTAAAAGTATTACCAGTTTTTGAAGCGTCAAAAACAAGTTGATCTTCGCTTTGAGGTGTTCCAATTTTATGGTAGTATAATTGGTTAGTAGAATCAATTGCAGTTTTATTGATATTGTTGTTTTTATTGTAAAAAATTCCATGGTTTAAATTCCATCCAATGTTTGAAAACTTAACTCCTTTTATAACATCTGGTAAAAGTTTTCTTTTATTAATATCAAAAAAGTTTATTTCACCAAGATCGCTTCCATCGTGACTAATTTTATAAGCTAAATATTCTGAGTTTCCAGAAGGAGACAAACTGTTGAAAAGCATGTTTTTATTTGTGTATGCTTCATTCAAATCGAATAATTTAGTGGGTTTTTCTTTAACATCTTTTCGGTAAAAAATAATGGGAAGTGTTTTGCCTTCAAAATAAAAAGTAGAATAATAGTACTTCCCTTTTTTTGAAGGAATACGGTTGTTTATACTTTTATTGTACTCGATTATCTTGCTTTCTGTGTTGTATTTTCTCTTTGCTTTTTCTAAAATTTCTTCGGTGATTGTGTTATTATTTTTAACCCAGGTTTTGGTTTCTTCAGAATTTAGATTTTCCAACCAAGAATACTCATCGGTTATTGTAATTCCGTGTTTTGTATATTTTTCCGATTTTGATTTTTCGTGATTTTGTTGACAAAAAATAGTTTCACAGAAAAGTAAAGACAGAATGAAGATTACGTTTTTCATAAAAAGATTGTAAGCTACAAATCTTATAAAATTTTGTTAGACATCAAAAATAATGTTGAATAAGATTTACTCTTTGTCAATAAATTAGCCCTGATGGAAGTGGAAATCAACTTTGTCAAAGTTGTTGAAACGAACAGCAGGAGAACGGACAACAAGAATTCCCGAACGTTTCGCTCCAAAATGAATTAAAATTGTATTTTTGGAAAAACAAAAAACCATGCTTTCTTTTGAACCACATACACTGTCGCCAGCGCAATTACAAGGTTATTTGCAAAGTGCTGTAGCGCCAAGACCAATTGCTTTTGCTAGTACGATGGACGAAAATGGGAAACCTAATTTGTCTCCGTTTAGTTTTTTTAATGTTTTTAGTTCTAATCCGCCGATTTTGGTTTTTTCGCCAGCACGACGCGTGAGAAATAACACGACTAAACATACGTTAGAAAACTGTCAGACAACGAAACAAGTGGTAATTAATGTGGTGAATTATGATATTGTGCAACAAATGTCGCTTTCGAGCACGGAATATCCTGATGGTGTGAACGAATTCGTAAAATCGGGTTTGACGATGTTGCCTTCGGATATGGTAAAACCGTATCGTGTAGCAGAAAGTCCAGTGCAATTTGAATGCAAAGTCAACGAAATTATAGCTTTGGGAAATCAAGGTGGCGCAGGAAATTTAATTATTTGTGAAGTCGTAAAAATTCATGTTAACGAAACGGTTTTGGACGAAAAAGGAACAATTGATCAAAATAAAATTGATTTGGTTTCGCGTCTTGGTGGCAATTGGTATTCGCGTTCCAATCAAGGATTGTTTGAAGTAGAAAAACCTTTGGTTACGCTCGGGATTGGTGTGGATGCCATTCCTGATTTTATTAAAAATAGTACTATTTTTGATGGAAATGATTTGGGCAAATTAGGAAATGTAGAAGCGTTGCCAACCGAAGAAGAAATTGCTATATTTGTACAACAAAATTTTGCTGTGAAAGGTGTTTTAAGTTCAGATGATGAGCAAAAAATTCAATTAAAAGCAAAAGAATATTTGAATAATAATGATGTGCTTTCGGCTTGGAAAGTACTTTTAGCTAAATTATAATTATGGAAGTTACCGGAAAAATTAAAGTAGTAAATGCGGAGCAACAAGTGAGTGCTAGCTTTAGAAAAAGAGAATTGGTTGTGGCTACAGAAGAGCAATATCCACAGTTTATCAGTATAAATTTTGTACAAGATAAATGTGATTTGTTGAACAACTATAATGTGGGTGAAGCGGTAAAAGTTTCTATCAATCTTAGAGGAAGAGAATGGGTTAATCCACAAGGTGAAACTAAATATTTTAACGATATTCAAGGTTGGAGAATTGAAAGACTTCAAGCAGAACAACCAGCAGCAATGCCGGCAATGCCACCAGCAGAAGCTTTTGCTCCAGCAACTGATTTTAAAGAAGAAGAACACGACGACTTACCTTTCTAGAAAGGTAGAAGTCAGAAGATAGAAGTCAGAAGTTTAAGTAATACTTGAATTTCTGACTTTTTCATTACAATTGAGTTTGAAGTTGATTTTTGATATTGAAGTTGATTTTTGATTTTTGTCATTGAATTTGAAAAATGTATTTTTTAACTAAAGAACTTTATTTTCCTCCTGTTGAAGAAGCTTCCTATGAAGGTGTTTTGGCTATTGGTGGTGATTTGTCAATAGAAAGACTTTTGTTAGCGTATCAAAATGGTATTTTTCCATGGTTTAATGATGATGAACCGATACTTTGGTGGTCGCCATCAGAGCGAATGGTCGTTGTTCCTAAGTTATATAAAGTATCGAAAAGCATCCGAAATCTTATTAATCAAAATAAATTTAAAGTTACTTTCAATCGAAATTTCGCTGAGGTTATCCGTAATTGCCAACAAATTGAACGACAAGGTCAAGAAGGAACTTGGATTACCGAAGACATTATTACTTCTTACACTAAATTACACGAAATGGGAATTGCTAAATCGGTTGAAGTTTGGCAAAATGACGAATTAGTCGGAGGTTTGTATGGCGTAGATTTAGGACATGTTTTCTGTGGTGAAAGTATGTTTTCCAAAGTTTCCAATGCCAGTAAAATTGCGTTTGTATGGTTGGTTAATTATTTAAAAGAAAACAATTACTTATTACTGGATTGCCAAGTTCACAACGATCATTTGGAAAGATTAGGTGCTTTTGAAATTTCGAGAGATACTTTTATGAGAGTTTTGAAATCTACCGTTTGATTGTCTAACCACAAAGCACACTAAGTTTTGCACGAAGCGCACAATCGCTTAGTGTTCTTTGTGCTTTCATAGTGAACTTAGTGGTTAAATTTTCTGGAAAAACTATTTCCTTCTCCAGCACGTTTCCACGTGATCATTCACCATTCCAGTTGCTTGCATATGTGCATACACAACAGTTGAGCCTACAAATTTAAAACCACGTTTTTTCAAATCTTTACTTAATGCATCTGAGATTTCAGTTGTTGCCGGAATATCTCGCAATACTTTGGGTTGGTTATCAATTGGTTTTCCACCTGTAAAACCCCAAATGTATTTTGAAAAGCTACCAAATTCTTCCTGAACTTTCATAAAAGCAATGGCGTTAGAAACCGTTCCGCGAACTTTCAGTTTATTTCTAATTATACCTTCGTCTTGAAGTAATTCCTGAATTTTATCTTCGTCGTATTTTACAATTTTTTTGTAATCAAAATTATCAAATGCTTTTCTGAAGTTTTCTCTTTTCTTTAAAATGGTGTACCAACTTAACCCTGCTTGAAACGTTTCTAAAACTAAAAACTCGAAAATCGTTTCGTCGTCATAAACCGGATTTCCCCATTCGTTATCATGATAATTGCGGTACAAATCATCTTTTTCACACCAAGCGCATCGTATTTTATTTTCCATCTTTAATCAAAATCCTTAATGATTGTTGTAATATCTTTTTTGAAATCGGGAATTGTTTTTAAAATTGTTTCCCAAACAAAATTCAAGTCAACAGAGAAATATTCATGTACAATAAAATTACGCATCGATTTTGCGCCACGCCAATTTATTGTAGAATACTGCTGCTTTATTTCTTCATCAATATTAGCAACAGCTTCGCCAATAACGATAAAGTTTTTAAGAATTGCATCCTGAATTATCCAGTTTTTCAGGAATTCTTCTTGAGAAGTCGTTGTAGTTATTTCTTCTAATTTCTCAATAGATTCAAGAATATGTAAAAGAAATATTTTGGTATTATTCTTCATAAATATATTTTACTTCTCTCAAAACTCGTTCTTTAATAAATTTATTCAATCCATTTTCAGAAACTAAATCTACTTTTTTATGAAGCTTTTGTTCCAATTCAAATTGCAAATCAGAAAGCGTAAATAATCCAATTGGGTTTTGTAATGAAAATAAAATATCAATATCACTCGATGCTGTTTCTTCATTTCGAGCAACAGAGCCAAACAAACCTATTCGTTTTGGGTGAAAAGGTTTAAGTGTTTCAATGATGATATTTTGTTGACTTTTTGTAAGCATAATGTAAAAGTAACTATTTTTCCAATAAACTATCTTTTGAAATGTATTTTTGAATTACATAATGTCCTAAATAAATCATTGGTGTCATCAAAACGGCAATAACTAATTTAACCGTATAACCTGTTAATCCAGAGATAACATAGGTTTTAAAATCCATAATCCCAGGCAGATAAAAGGCAATTCCCAACACGATAAAACTATCAAAAAACTGCGAAATTACCGTTGAACCTGTACTTCGAAGCCAAATCATTCTGTTGCCGGTTCGTTTTTTTACAAAATGAAAAATCGTAACATCGATTAACTGCGATACTAAAAACGCCGCAATACTTCCAACAATAATCAACTGACTTTGCCCAAAAACCGATTTGAATTGCTCACTCGTTACCGAACTAATTCCAATAGAAGGAATTTGAATGGCAAAATACAGTACAAAAAAGGTATAAGCAATCAATCCTGCAGTAATCAATGATAATCGTTTTACTCCTTTTTCGCCAAAATATTCATTGATTAAATCGGTTGTTACAAAAACAATTGGCCAAGGCAAAATTCCAATACTCATCGGAACGCCAAAAACATCAATTAGCTTTCCGCCAGTAAGTTCGGCAACTATCGCATTGGTAATAAAAATCCCTGCAAGTATAATATAAACGGTATCTTTTCTTCTGGTGAACATAATAATTTCTTTTCTCAAAAATAGCTAATTATGAGTTATCAACTTGCATTCAATTACAATTCTATTTTCGTATTTTTGAGAAAATAAATCAAATCATGAAAAAAATAATAGCAACCTTGCTTATGAGTATTCCAATTATTACTGCCGAAGCACAAGAAAATCAAAATCCGTTATTGAAAAACTGGACTGGAAATTATGGTGGCGTTCCAGCGTTTAACGAATATAAAATCACCGATTTGAAACCTGCGATAAAGATTGCAATTCAGGAAAAACTAGACGAATACAACAAAATCGCCAACAATCCAAAACCTGCAACATTCGAAAACACCATTGTTGCCATGGAAAAAGCGGGTAAAAAATTAAGTCAGGCAAAAGCTGTTTTTGATATTTACAGTTCCAATTTGAATACGCCCGAATTTGAACCCATAGAGGTTGAAGTTACGCCATTATTTTCAGAATTGAACAGTAAAATTTATCAAAACAAAAAGTTGTTTGATCGAATTGAAACCATTTACAACTCAAAAGATAAAAGCAAATTAACTCCAGAACAACAACGTTTGGTTTGGTATCATTATGCCAATTTTGTTCGCGAAGGCGCAAAAGCATCAGCGGAAAGCAAAGCCAAAATTGCCAAAATCAATCAGGAATTGGCATCACTTTTCACCAAGTTTAGTCAAAATCAATTGGCCGATGAAAGCAATTATTATTTGGAATTAAAAACCGAAGCCGATTTTGAAGGTTTACCTACCGAATTAAAAAATGCAGCAATTGCCGAAGCCAAAGAAAGAAATCTAGAAGTAATGGGTTGTATTGCCAACACGCGTTCGTCGATTGAACCGTTTTTGACGTTTTCATCCCGAAGAGATTTGCGCGAAAAAGCATTTGACATTTTTGTAAAACGTGGCGATAACAATAACAGTAGTAACAATAATGCAATTTTAGTTCAAATACTAAAGCTTCGTGCTCAAAAAGCAAAATTGTTAGGTTTTAAAACCTTTGCCGATTGGAGTTTGTCTAACACTATGGCACAAAATCCTTTAAAAGCGATGGATTTAATGCTATCCGTTTGGCAACCAGCTGTAGCAAAAGTACATGAAGATGTAGCCCAAATGCAAAAATTTGTTGAAGTCGAAGGCGGAAAATTTAAAATTGCACCTTGGGATTATCGCTATTATGCTGAGAAAGTTCGTAAAGCAAAATATGATGTCGATGCTAATCAAATCAAACCTTATTTGCAGCTAGAAAAACTTCGCGAAGGAATGTTTTGGGTTGCTGGCGAAGTTTTCAATTTGAATTTCAAGCAAGTAAATAATGTTCCCGTTTTTCATCAAGACGTTCGCGTTTGGGAAGTTTCTCGTAAAGATTCAGGAAAAAAAGTTGGATTATTCTATTTTGATCCTTATGCACGAAAAGGAAAACGTTCTGGTGCTTGGATGACCGCTTACAGAGAACAAAGCCGCATTGATGGCGATGTTTTAACATTAGTTTCTAATAATTGTAATTTTATCAAAGGAAATGACAACGAACCAATCCTAATTTCATGGGATGATGCTTCTACACTTTTCCACGAATTTGGTCATGCGTTACACGGATTGTGTTCGGATGTTACGTATCCAAGTTTGTCAGGAACAAATACTCCACGAGATTATGTTGAATTTCCATCACAAATATTGGAACGTTGGTTATCAACGCCAGAAGTCTTGAATAAATTTGCGTTGCATTATCAAACGAAAGAACCAATGCCAATGTCTTTAGTAAAGCGAATTGAAGATGCAGCAACGTTCAACGAAGGTTTTTCTACCGTAGAAACCATTTCGAGTGCTTTGGTTGATATGAAATTACATTTATTAGAAAATCCTGAAATTGATCCAAGAGATTTTGAGAGAGCAACTTTGTTTGATTTAAAAATGCCTTCTGAAATTGTAATGCGTCACCGAATTCCACAGTTTGGGCACATATTTTCAGGCGATGATTATGCTGCTGGATATTATGGTTATTTGTGGGCAGATGTTATTAGTGCCGATGCAACCGAAGCTTTCACGGAATCTAAAGGCGGATTATATGACAAAGAAGTTTCAAAACGTTTATTAGACAATGTTTTCAGCATTGGAAATACTATTGATCCTGAAATTGCCTATAAAAAATACAGAGGAAAAGCCGCAAAAAGCGATGCATTGATGCGCGCAAGAAACTTCCCGATTGCAAAGTAATTATCATAAAAGAAAAACCCCAATTCATTTTGAATTGGGGTTTTTAAATTCATATATTTTGTTGGCTAGTTTTTTACAATTCTTATTGAAAAACCTTGTTTTTTGTCGGTTGGTGTTCTAGTTATAGATTTTGTATTGTGGTATAAACCTGCACACCATGCGCTTGTAGGATTGTAACTGTCAGCTGACCACCAGTATCCAATTGTTCCTATACTTCCAAAACTTCCGTTTGCTAAACAATTGCCTCCAGGCAAAGCGGTGAAACCAGAAGTGTTAACAGCACCAGCATTAGGATTTTGCCAATGAGTAGTTCCAATTTCTTTCATCAATCCTCCAGCTAGTTCTGTACCGCCTAAAAATTCTATAAGTGAATTCCAATCTGCATTGGATGATACATGCCATCCTGTTGGAGCAAGTCCTCGAGCGTCGTTCACAGCATACCAGTTATATAGTTTTCCATAAACGGTTCCATTGCTGGTTTGGTAAGAATAATAACACCATGCTCCAGTTGTTAAGTTAGCCCATTGTGTAGCATCTTGGACTTGAGGAATTACATCACCATTACGATATTTAGAAACATTTAAGTTTTTAGTAGCCCATTCTTTTCCATTTAAGATAACAGAAGTATAAGTAGTACCATCAATATCAGTTACACCAGTTCCTGGACTATACAATAATGCTTCAGTTGTAAAAGATTCATCACTTCCATAAGCTGTTCCGTAAGAATTTGTCGCATATGCTCTAACATAATAAGTAGTATTTGGAGATAAATTAGCTATTTCACTAACAAAATTTCCTAGCCCAAAACCATTGGAAGTAAAACCAGCATTAACATCAAGTGTTGGTTCTGGAGCTAAACTCCACACAATACCTTTAGTTGTAACAGGCGAAACACCACTATTAGTAACAGTTCCACCAGTTTTAACAGTACTTGTTGTTATAACTGTTGCTGCAGCTGTAGTAACTACTGGTAAATCATTTGGATCAATCAGCGTTTTAAAACTTACCTGATTTCCATAAGCAGTACCATTGATATTAGTAGCATAAGCTCTAACATAATATGTTTTGTTTGATTCTAATTCTGCCAACTGACTAGTAAAACCATCTGTTCCAGAACCTTCAGAAGTTTTTGTAGTCAAAGCTATCGTCGGGTTAGGATTGGTACCCCAAACTATACCTTTTGCAGTAATCGGTGAGCCACCATCTGAACTAATAACTCCTCCTGATAATGCTGAACTTATAGTTACATCTGTTATTTCAACTGTAGAAATTACGCCAATAGATGGAGGTAAGTTCAACTCAGGGATTTCATTGTCAATATCGGGTGATGAGGTACAATTAAATAACAATAATAAGGTGAATAATGATAAGGTGAATTTAAAATATTTCATAAATCTTAAGTTTTTAATAAGCTCTAATAGGTTGTTTTATAACTGAAAACAAAAATAGAAAAAGAAATCATTAAATAACATCTTAAATTAGAATGTTTTCAATTAGAAAAAAACTATTAGTATAAAAACGATATACCATTAAATAAAATTATAATATTCTTTCTCTGCATCAAAGCTGTATTATTGTTTATTTTATGTAAATAAATTACTTGGTAAGTCCTTACATTTTTTAAAGATCTATTTATGATAAAAGAAAAACTAATGCAAACCACCGTCAATAAAGGTTTTTTATGAGGTATAACGATGCTCTATTTCTTTTTTTTCCCAGTATTTATGTGGCTTAATCGCTATTTTGCCATCTTTCGGGAAGTTTACCACAGCTTTCGGGAAGTTTCCCCTAGTCTTAGGGAAGAATACCTTTTATAAAGAAATGTTTTGTTTTAAGTAAGGGAAGAGTAGATTGTAAAATAAAAAACCTCGTTTCAATTAAGAAACGAGGTTACTGTCTAAAATTTGAT